>JALZAH010000277.1 GCA_030948425.1 Actinomycetota bacterium | reverse complement strand
CCCGGAGATGGACGATGACCGGGCCCCTCAACGTCGCCCGGCGCGGTGCCGCCGCCGTCGTGTTGCCCAGCGGGCAGGTGCTGATCACGGGTGGTGTGGCGGCGCCCATCCTGTCGAGCTCGGAGCTGTATGACCCCGCTGGCGGTCGATGGACCCCGACGGCGCCCATGGGTGTGACCAGGTTGGACAACACCCTCATGCTCCTCCCGGATGGCAAGGTCCTGGCCACCGGGGGTACGACCACCGATGGCCCGGCGGGACCGGCGCGGGTCAGACCATCGTTCCCTCGGCCACCGCCGAGATCTACGACCCGTCGTCTGGTCGCTGGACGCCCACCGGCTCCATGACGACCTCGCGCTTCGAAGCCACCGCCACCCTGCTCACCGATGGCCGTGTCCTGGTGGCGGGCGGCCTCGGGAGTACAGGATCGGTTGCCGCCACGGGACTCCAGTACCCTCCCCAGTCCACCGCCGAGATCTACGACCCGGCGGTGGGAGCGTTCACCGGAGCGGGGCGGATGGCGACGGGCAGGGCACAACAGGTTGCTGCTCGCCTGCCTGACGGGTCGGTGGTCGTCGCCGGCGGCGGCGGGGCCAACGGTCTGCTCGCCTTGAGCTCGACCGGACGGTTCAACCCCGCCACCGGCGCGTGGACCACGCTTGCCAACCTGGCTGTGGCCGGCACCGGCGCCGCCGCCACCGATCTGGCCGATGGATCCGTGCTGGTGGCCGGGGGGCAGGCGGTCAACCAGGGATCCAGCAGCTCCCTGGCCTCGGCCGAGTTGTTCGATCCCACCCGCCAGACCTGGAGGTCGGCGGGGCGCATGTCCTGTCCCCGCAGCGGGCTGGCGGCTGCCCCCCTGAGCGACGGGAGCGCCGTGGAGGTGGCAGGCGACACTGCGTTCCCCGGTCAGCCCCCGGTGGCCCAGGGCTGCGTCGACCGTTACACTGCTGCGTCCTCCGGTCACTGATCGCGCTGTGCGCCGGGGGCGGTTGCCGGTGGCCCTGCTGGTGGTGGTGGCGCCAGTCCTGGCCGTCGTGGCCCTCCGCCCCCGGTCCCCCACAGTTGGCGCCAACGTCTTCGTCAACCCGGCCGGGCTGATCAATGCCGTGAGCACCCCGACCCTGGTCCAGGATCCCCGCCGGCCAACCGACCTGGTTGCCGTCTACCGCCAGGACCGGCCCCGCTTCTCCGCAGCCCTGTCGTGGAGCACCGACGGGGGGGTGGCCTGGCACACCAGCCCGCTCCCTCTTCCCGCCGGCGACAGCGAAGCGTTCTTCCCCGACGCCGCCTTTGCGCCCGACGGCACGCTCTACGTCACCTACACCAATCTGGCCGGGCGCGGCAATGTCCCCGCCACCCTGTTCGTTGCCCGGTCGAACGACGGCGGACGCAGCCTCTCGGCCCCCGTCCAGGTCAGTGGGGCCAATGCCTTCCAACCCCGCATGGTGGTCGGTCCCCACGGCGCCGTGCACCTGACATGGCTGCAGGTGGTGGCCGCTCCGGGAGCCCCACTGCGGACCGCACCGGTGATGGTGGTGGCCACCGGTTCGACGGACGGCGGCCGGACCTTCTCACCGCCGGCACCGGTCAGCCCGCCAGGCGACAACGTCACCTCGCCGGTGCCGGTCGTCGCCGGTGATGGCCGCCTGGCGGTCGCCTACCAGGTACTGGGTCCCATCGCCACGGGAGCCAGCGGCACGGACCGCTCGCAGCTTGTCGTCAGCCACGCCAACCCGGGAGGGGGCTTCTCGGCACCGGCGATGGTGGACGACCACGTGATCTCCCATCAGATCTCCGATCCCTTCGACAACCTCTTCCCCTCGGTGGCGGGGGCTCCCGGTAGCCGTCTCTACCTGACCTGGTCGACCAGGCGGGGGGGGACCGAGGAGGTCCTGGTCAGCCACTCCTTCGACGGCGGTGCTCACTGGTCGACCCCGGTGACGGTGGGGAGCCACCTCCCGGCGACGGGCTCCGACTCCCGGTACCTGCCGGGTGTGGCGGTGGCGCCCGACGGGAGAGTCGACGTCGTCTTCTTGACCGGCCACCATGACGCCTTCAGCGATGTGGACCTGGCCTCGTCCTCCAACGGAGGCCGCACCTTCGATGAGCGGCGCCTGTCGTCGGCGTCGTTCGACGCCCAGTTCGGCCCCCGATTCGGCCCCGGGCTGCTTCCCGACGTCGGGTCCCACCTGGGCCTGGTGAGCGACCAGGGAGGTGCCGTCGTCGCCTGACCGACAGCCGGTTGGGCAACTCGACCAACGGTCGCCAAGACATCGTCGTGGCCCGGGAGAACCTCCCCGGACGGTC
>JALZAH010000276.1 GCA_030948425.1 Actinomycetota bacterium | reverse complement strand
GCCACGACAGGCGCCGCCACGACGAGCGGCGGGGCGGCAGGCGGCGATGTCGTGGCCGTCGTGGCCACGGCCGGCACCACCAACGCCGGGATCATCGACGATCTGGCCGGGGTGGCCGAGGTCGCCGCCGTCAACCGGCTGTGGCTCCATGTCGACGGGGCCTACGGAGGGGCAGGGCTGTTCTCCACGTCGGTCAGGGACCGCTTCAGAGGCATCGAAGCCGCCGACTCGTTCGTCGTAGATCCCCACAAGTGGCTGTACGCGCCGTTCGACTGCGCCACCCTCATCTACCGGGAACCGTGGCTGGCCAAGGCTGTCCACACCCAGAACGCGTCGTATCTCGACGTGATCCACAGCGAGGTCACCGAGTGGAACCCGAGCGACTACGCCTTTCACCTGACCCGGCGGGCCCGGGGCCTGGCCCTGTGGTTCTCCCTGGCCGTGTACGGCACCGACGCCTACCGCGCCGCGGTCGACGCCTCCATCGACCTGGCCCAACGGGTCGCCAACCACATCGGCGAGATCGACCACCTGGAGCTCATCCGCCGACCAGACCTGTCGGTGGTGCTGTTCCGCCGCCTGGGGTGGGCTGCGGCCGACTACCACCGATGGTCCACGCAGCTGCTGTCCGACCAGATCGGCTTCGCCGTGCCCACCAAGTGGGAGGGTGAGACGGTGGCCCGCTTCTGCTTCCTGCACCCCGACACCACCCTGGAGATGGTCGACGAGATGCTGGCCCCCATGGCCTGAGTGCCTGAATGCGCAACCGTCCCAGATCAGGATCCGGGCCCATCTTCTCGGTGCCACGACGGATCGAGCAGCGGGGTGCCGGGCGGGGGCTGTAGCTGCGCATGCCCTGATCGGCCATCCACGCCAGCGTCTCGGGCTCCGGCCAGTAGCCGCGCAGACCGATCTGGAGGAACCGGTCGCCGCGCACAGCGCCCGACTCGATCAGCCGGCGCATCGGAGTGCCATGGCCCACCAGCGAGCCCAGCTGGGTGTCGCCGGTGTCGGCGTGGGCATCGAAGTGGATCATCGACAACCGGCCCCAGCCGACATGGTGGGCCACGCCGGTGGCGTCGGGGAGGGCAACGGTGTGGTCGCCGCCCAGGATCACGGGGACGGCCCCGGACCTGGCCACCGCTTCGACGGCAGTCTCGAGACGGGCGATGGACGTATCGGTGTCACCGGAGGGCATGATCACATCGCCGACGTCGACCACCCCGAGCTCGATCAAGGGGTCGACGCCGAGACCCAGGTGGGGGCGGCGCCCGTCATGGGGCAGGTAGTCGGTGAGGCGGATGGCCTGGGGTCCGAAGCGGGCGCCGGGCCGGTGCGAGGTACCACCGTCGAAGGGGGCACCGATGATGACCGCCCCGGCGCCGGCGTAGGAGGCCGGTTCGGCCAGGTCGGCGCACGGAACACCGACGAACGAGGCGGTGGGGCCATACAGGTTGCTCATCGCCGGTCACCTCCTTGCTCGGTCATGACGAGGGTGGCGGCCCTGGGCCAGGGCGTAGGCTGTCCACAGCCCGGTGTAGCCGGCCCGACGACGCAGACGTCGGCGTCGAGGGTGCCCCGTGACGTATTCAGGGCGGACTGCCTGAAGCTGACGGCGCCGTTGTCGATGTCGACCATGCTGCCGTCCACCATGTCTCGGTCGGTCACAGCCGCGACGTGGCCTCCGTGAGGACGTCGCGGAGGATCTCGCCGATGTGGTCGAAGTGCTCCTGTTCGCAGATGAGCGGCGGGGCCAGCTGAATGACTGGGTCACCCCGGTCATCGGCCCGGCACACCAGACCGTGATCGAACAGGGCGCCGGAGAGGTAGCCGCGCAGGAGGCGCTCGGACTCGTCGTCGTCGAAGGACTGGCGGGTGTCGCGATCCTTGACCAGCTCGATGCCGTAGAACATCCCCTCGCCCCGCACATCGCCGACGATGGGGATGTCGTAGAGACCATCGAGGACGGCTCGCAGCTGGGCTCCCCTGGCGGCGGCTCCGGCGACGATGTCCTCCTTCTCGAAGAGGTCCAGGTTGGCCAGGGCCACCGCCGTCGACACGGGATGGCCCCCGAAGGTGAACCCATGGCTGAAGCTGGCCGTACCGGCCAGGAACGGCTCCATCAACCGGTCCGAGACCAGCACCGCTCCGAGAGGCGAGTAGCCACTGGTGAGGCCCTTGGCACAGGTGATCATGTCCGGCTGGTAGCCGTACAGATCGGCCCCGAACCATGCGCCGAGGCGGCCGAAGGCACAGATGACCTCGTCGGAGACCAGCAGCACGCCGTGGCGGTCACAGATCTCGCGAACCCGAGCGAAGTAGCCCGGGGGCGGCGGGAAGCACCCGCCGGCGTTCTGGACTGGCTCGAGGAACACTGCGGCCACCGTCTCGGGTCCCTCCATCTCGATGCGCCGCTCGATGTCGTCCGCCGCCCACCGGCCGAACGCCTCCAGGTCGTCGCCGTGCTCTGGCGCCCGGTAGAAGTTGGTGTTGGCCACCTTCACGGCACCAGGAACGAGTGGTTCGAACGGCTCCTTGATGGCCGGTATTCCGGTGAGCGACAACGCCCCCATGGTCGTACCGTGGTAGGCGATGTCGCGGGAGATCACCTTGTAGCGACCGGGTTGGCCGACGGCGCGGAAGTACTGGCGGGCCAACTTCCACGCCGTCTCCACGGCCTCGCCACCGCCCGTTGTGAAGAACACCCGGTTGAGGTCACCGGGGGCCAGGTTGGCCAGGCGCTCGCTCAGCTCGATGGCATTGGGGTGGGCGTAGCTCCACAGCGGGAAGTAGGCCAGCTGACCAGCTTGGCGCGAGGCCGCCTCGGCCAGCTCCTGGCGCCCGTGGCCGACCTGGACCACGAACAGACCCGACAGGCCGTCGAGGTAGCGCCGGCCCCGGCTGTCCCACACCCACGGTCCCTCGCCGCGCACCATGATGGGCACGTCGTGGTGGTCGTAGCTGCTCATCCTGGTGAAGTGCATCCACAGGTGACGCTTGGCCACCTCCTGCATGGCAGCGTCGTCGGTTTCGGTTTCGGTGGTTCCGGTTTCGGTTTCGGTTTCGGGTGTCATCGCGTTCCCCATTGGTAGTTTTCCTTGGCCAGCTTCAGATAGACGAACGTCTCGGTGCTGCGCACCCCCGGCACCATCCGCACCTCGTCGACGATCCGCAGGAGATGGGCGTCGTCCTCGCAGATGACCTCCACCAAGATGTCGAAGCGCCCGGCGCAGACCACCACGTACTCGGCCTCGCCTACCCCGATCAGCTTGTCGGCCACACGCTGGATGTCGCCCTCTACATTGACACCCAGCATGGCCTGGCGGTGAAAGCCGATGGCGGCGGCGTCGGTCACGGCGGCAATCTGGACGATGCGGTCATCGAGGAGCCGTTGCACCCGATGGCGGGTGGCGGCCTCGGACAACCCGACGGCCCGGGCAATGGCCGCATAGCTGCGCCGGCCGTCCTCCTGCAGTTGCTCGATGATCCGCTTGGAGACGCTGTCGAGATGACCAGCGTCGAGATGGGCGGCTCCGTCAACCCATCCGGTGTCGGACTCTCCGGCGGACTCTCCGGCAGCGGACTCTCCGGCAGCCGCCGCGGAGGTGGGGTCGTCGCCGTCCGGGTCGCCCGAGCTGCTCGCTGTTGCTCGCTGTAGTCGGGTCATTGGCAACTGATTCTTCTTGTTAGAAGCCATCATGTCAAGGGAAAGCATCAACAAGGATCCTTTTCACAAAGGAATCCTTGGCAACAGTGGGGAAACGTGTCATCATGGCCGACGAGAACGCCGCAGCCGCCAGCAGTGAGGGCGGGCCAGGGAGGGAAGACGATTGACTGCAGCACTGAGCGCGCCCAGGGAAGGCCGTCTGCGCAACTTCGTGGACGAGGCCCTGACCGACACCACCGACGGCTCCACCACCGAGGTGACCGATCCGAGCACCGGCCGGGTCTACGCCCAGGCCCCCCTTTCGGGCGAGCACGACGTGGACGTGGCCTGCCAGGCGGCGTCTCGGGCGTTCGGGGGATGGCGCGACGCCACCCCTGGGGAGCGCAGCGTGGCTCTGTTGGGTTTCGCCGGCGCCCTCGAGGAGCACGCCGAGGAGTTCATCGCCGCCGAATGCGCCAACACCGGCAAGCCGGTGGCCCTGACCCGCAGCGAGGAGCTGCACCCGGCGGTGGACCAACTGCGGTTCTTCGCCGGTGCTGCCCGGGTTCTCGACGGCGCGGCGGCGGGTGAGTACCTGGCCGGGCACACGTCGTGGCTGCGTCGCGAGCCGATCGGGGTGTGCGCCCAGGTGACGCCGTGGAACTACCCCCAGATGATGGCCATCTGGAAGATCGCCCCGGCCCTGGCCGCCGGCAACGCCATCGTGCTCAAGCCAACCGACACCACGCCGGTGACCAGCGTGATGCTGGCCGAGTTGGCGGCGCGCTTCCTCCCCCCCGGTGTGTTCAACGTGGTGTGCAGTGATCGCGACACCGGGCGAGCCTTGGTCCGCCACCCCATCCCCGAGCTGGTGTCGATCACCGGTAGCGTGCGCGCCGGGCGGGAGGTGGCGGTGGCCGCCGCCGGGGACCTCAAGCGGACGCACCTCGAGCTGGGAGGCAAGGTCCCGGTCATCGTCTTCGACGACGTCGACGTGGCCACCGCCGCCGAAGGCATCGCCGCCGCTGCGTATTTCAACGCCGGCCAGGACTGCACCGCGGCGACGCGGGTCCTCGTTGCCCCGGGGGTCCACGACGACGTGGTGGCCGCCCTGAAAGAACAGGCCGAGCAGACCACGTTCGGGGGCCTTGACGTGCCCGAAGCCGACTTCGGCCCGCTCAACAATGCTGCCCAGCTGGAGCGGGTCGCCGGGTTCCTCGAACGCGTCCCCGGCCACGCCGAAGTGGTAACCGAGGGGCAGCGTGGCAACGGAGAGGGCTATCTCTTCCCGCCCACGGTCGTGGCCGGCGTCCGCCAAGGCGACGAGCTGGCCCAGCAGGAGATCTTCGGACCGATCATCACCGTGCAGCGCTTCTCCGACGAGGACCAGGCCGTGGCCTGGGCCAACGGGATCGAATACGGCCTGGCGTCGAGCGGGTGGACCAGGGACCACGCCCGGGCCCTGCGGGTGTCGCGCCGTCTCGACTTCGGCGCCGTGTGGATCAACACCCACATCCCGCTGGCCGCCGAGATGCCCCACGGTGGCTTCAAGCACTCGGGTCACGGCAAGGACCTCTCGGTCTACAGCCTCGATGACTACACCCGCCTGAAGCACGTCATGAGCAACTTCCAGTAATCAACCAGAGGGGAGCAACAGCTGTGGCCACCACGGACGTTCCGGCAAGCCCGGACATGCCCGTCGTCGTCGCCTTGAGCGGCGAGGCCGCAGCCGGTCGCAAGGGCCTGAAGTCAGGCGCCATCAACCTGGTGTCCAACACCGTCATCGGCATCTCGTCGGTGGCGCCCGCCTACAGCTTGGCGTCGGCCCTCGGCCTGGTCGTCGTCTACGTCGGAGTCAAGGCCCCTGGGGTCATGATCCTGGCTTTCGTGCCCATGGTGCTGGTGGCCTTCGCCTACCAACAGCTCAACAAGGCCATGCCCGACTGCGGTACCACCTTCACCTGGGCCACCAAGGCCTTCGTCCCTCGCACCGGGTGGATGGGCGGTGGGCCATCGTCGCCGCCGACGTCATCGTCATGGCCAACCTCGGCCAGATCGCCGGGCAGTACATGTTCCAGCTGGTCGACGCCAACGGGCTGGCCGCCAGCACCACGTGGACGACGGTGGCCGGTGTCGGTTGGATCGTGGCCATGACGGCCATCTGCTTCCTGGGCATCGAGATCAGCGCCCGCCTCCAGTACGCCCTGCTGGCCATCGAGGTGGTTCATGTTGGCCATCTTCAGCGTGGTGGCCCTGACCAAGGTCGACAGCGGGAGCGCCCCGGCCGGGGCCATCCACCCGGCGTTGGCGTGGTTCAACCCCTTCGCCGGGACCTCCTTCTCGGGTCTGACCAGCGGCCTGCTGATCGCCGTGTTCATCTACTGGGGTTGGGACACGGCCGTGTCGATCAACGAGGAGACCCGCGACGGTACACGGTCCCCCGGCCCGGCCGCCCTGATCTCCACGCTGGTCCTGCTGGTCACCTACGTGCTGGTGGCCATCGCTGCCGAGTCGTTCGCCGGCGTGGGCACCAAGGGCATCGGCCTGGCCAACACCGACAAACCCTGGCGTCGGGCGAATCCGACGTCTAGAACGGTCCGCGGCCCGTCCTCGGGCCCCGACGTCAAGGAGCGACGTTGAAGATAGGCATCCCCACTGAGGTCAAGAATCACGAGTACCGGGTGGCGTGCACACCTTCGGGGGTCCACGAGCTCGTCCGTCATGGACACCAGGTGATCGTCGAGGCCGGCGCCGGCCTTGGTTCGTCCATCCCGGACTCCGAGCTGGCGGCGGCCGGAGCCCGCATGGTCGACGACCCCGACGAGGTGTGGGGGGAGGCGGAACTGGTGCTGAAGGTGAAGGAACCGGTCGCAGAGGAGTACCACCGTCTCCGCAAGGACCTGGTGTTGTTCACGTATCTCCATCTGGCCGCGTCGCGACCGTGCACCGATGCCCTCCTGAGCGCCGGGACCACTGCTGTCGCCTACGAGACGGTGCAGCTGCCGGACGGATCGCTGCCCCTGCTGGCACCCATGTCCGAGGTCGCCGGGCGGATGGCGCCCCTGGCCGGCGCCCACCACCTCCAGCGCGACGGTGGCGGCCGGGGCGTGCTCATGGGAGGCGTCTCGGGGGTGTACGCGGCAAAGGTGGTCGTCCTCGGCGCCGGTGTGTCGGGCATGAACGCGGCGGCCATCGCCCTGGGTATGCAAGCCGAGGTGCTGCTGTTGGACAAGAACATCGCCAAGCTGCGAGACGCCGACCGCATCTACCAGGGGCACCTGCAGACGGTTGCGTCCAACGCCTATGAGGTGGAGCGCGCCGTGCTCGACGCCGACCTGGTGATCGGGGCCGTGCTCGTCCCCGGGGCCAAGGCGCCGGTGCTGGTCACCGACGAGCTGGTGGCCCGCATGAAGCCCGGTTCGGTGCTCGTCGACATCGCCATCGACCAGGGCGGTTGCTTCGAGAGCTCCCGGCCCACGACCCACGCGGAGCCGGTGTATCCGGTGCACGAGTCGGTGTTCTACTGCGTGGCCAACATGCCCGGCGCCGTGCCCCACACGTCCACCTATGCCCTGACCAACGTCACCCTGCCCTACATCCTGGCCATCGCCGACGAAGGCTGGCTGGGTGCGCTGCGGTCCGACCCGGGACTGGCCGTGGGCCTCAACACCCACGACGGAGCGGTGACCTACCCGTCGGTGGCTGACGCCCACGACCTGGCGAGCGTCCCGCTGGCCACCATTCTGAGCTGAGCGGTATCGATCACCGCCGGGAGCACGGCGACGAGCACGGCACCGGCGAAGCCGTGACTAACTTGGCGTCCGGTGTCTGTGCGGCGATCGAAGCTTCGGCCGTGGGTGACGGGGCTGGCCGGGCTGGTCGTGATCCTGGCCGGTTGTGGCCGATCTGCGCCTGCCGCCACCGCGCCGTTGGCAACGGCTCCGCTGTGCGGCTTCCGGCCCGGACCGGGAGCGGTCGACAAGGTGCTGGTGATCTTCGAGGAGAACCACGACTACGAGTCCGTCGTCGGCTCCAGTGACGCCCCGAACCTGGCCCGGGTGGCCTCCGGTTGCGGGCTGGCCACCGGCTACCAGGCTCTCACTCACCCGTCCCTGCCGAACTACCTGGCTGCCGTCTCCGGCCAGGACTTCGCCCGTTCCCCCTTCGACGGCGACTGCGCCCCCGGCCCCTCCTGCGAGATCGATGGCCCGTCGATCTTCGGCCAGGAGGTTGCCGCCGGGCACACCTGGCGGTCCTACCAGGAGGCCATGGTGGGTGCGTGTGAGGGCACCGACGCCGGTCCCTACGCTCCGAAGCACAACCCGGCGATCTATGCCATCGACGTCCGGTCCACCTGCGGGTCCTCGGACCTGGCGCTCGGGACCGTGAGGCTCGGGGCCCTGGCCGGTGACGTAGGAGCCGGGACGCTGCCGTCGTATTCGATCCTCACCCCGGACCTCGACCATGACATGCACGACGGCACGGTGGCCGAAGGAGACCGGTGGCTGGGCCCGTGGCTGAACCTCATCACCGCCGGAGCGGACTACCGCCAGGGCCGCCTGGCCGTGATGATCGTGTGGGACGAAGGATCCGGTTCGGGCGACAACCGATCCCACGTACCTCTCTACGTGCTGTCCGCGTCCACGCCACCGGGGACCAGGGTCAGCGCCCCGCTCGACCACCTGTCTCTGCTGCGGACCGCCGAGCAGCTGACCGGGGTGGGACCACCGCTGGCCAGGGCGGCCGGCGCCCCATCCTTCGCTGCCGCATTTTCTCTGCAACCTCCTCGCAGTCTCGGTCAACGATAGAATGAGGACCGGTGACGACCCTTGACGAAGCTCGGGCTCTGGCGTTGGCTCTGCCTGAGACCTCGGAGATGGCGCATCATCGGATCACGTCGTTTCGAATCCGGGACAAGATCTTCGCCACCGTCCCCGACCAGGTGCACCTACGGGCCATGGTCGATGAGGCGGAGACCCGAGCCCTGGCTGCTTCGGAGCCCGGGGTCTACTCCGAGGTGTACTGGGGGAGGCGCCTGGCCTGCGTGCAGATCAACCTGGCATCAGTGACCCCCGAGGCCCTTCGGGAGGTATTGGTCGACGCCTGGCGTCGGAAGGCTCCCAAGCGCGTGGCTCGCGACCACAACTTGTAGGCCATCGGCGTATGCTTTCTCGAGCCCACACCGTCGGCGGTGAGGGTCTCGGCGTTGACCCGGGCCTCGACCGCTGCGCACCGCTCCGCCAGGGCCGGCTCTCGGCGGCGAACCCCTACCCGGGATGCAGGAGCCCGCAGCCGGCGTCGAGCGCCGTCGGCTGTTCGTCCTCCGCCCCCCACCCTCTCAGCCGGCGATCCCGTAGGCGGCCGGAGCCCAGCCGATGACGTTCTGGGCCCGCATCCACACGTCGTAGGTAGCAATCACCGACGTGCGAGCCAGGCCCTGAGTCAGTGGTGCCGTCTTGGCCCCAGCCAGCCGGTCGGCCTGCAGGACGGTCGTATCGGCGTTGAGCTTCTGGGTGGCCACAGTCACCGCCCCCAGAGCGGCGGCGAAGGCGGCCTGCAGGGGCGGCGGGTTGGGCGGGTTCGCCGCCAACGTCGCCTGCTGGGCGGCCCTGGCCTGGGCCTGGGCCTGGGCCACGGCCATCTGGTCGGCCTGCCCGGCAGCCGTATCGGTGGCGAGCTTTGCAGCGATGGCCTGGGAAACATCGATCACCTTGCCGCCCGTTGTGCCCGGGGCCAGGGAGTCGAAGGACACCTTCACGCGGTAGACGGTCCCGCCCGCCTCAGGGTTCCAGCCGGTTTCGACCGAAGGCCCGCCGGCCAGGCCGAGCTGAAGCGCCGGGACCTGTGCCCCGGTGGGGCCGAACTGGCTGTCGGCCCACACCGAGATCGCTCTGGGCGCCGGTCCCGGCCCGTCGAGCTTCGAAGCACCCATCGCCGGCGGCATGCGGCCGTTGACCGCCGGAACCAGGCTCACCGTCGGCGGGAAGGCCACCTTGCCGTTCATGGTCACCACGGTCAGCACAAAGGGGATCTGGGGGGCGGTGAGCGGCGGAGTGCCCCCGGCGGCGGTCGGCGGCCCGGCCGTCGGCTGGGGGCTGGGCACCACCACGAAGGTCTCCCCGGCCTCGTTGCCGTGGTGCCACTGCCCGGCGCTGGTCAAGGCGCTCGAGGCGATTGCTCCGACCCGGCCGAACCGGGCTGGCACCCCCGGAGCAAGGGGACCGGTGAAGGGGCGGGCGTTGACCCACGCCGTGGCTGCCTGGCGCGCCATGGGCCCCGGCCCCGGCGCAGGTGTCGAACCGGACCCGAGCACCACGCCACCGAGGACGAAGAACACCACAGCAGCCACAGCGGCGGCAAGGATGGCGACGAGCGCAGGCACGCCCCTGCGGCGCGACGCAGCCTGACCCCGACCGGCGCCGAAGCCGGCGGCGCCGCCGAAGGCGGCGGCGTCGTGAGTAGCGGCGTCGTGAGTAGCGGCGTCGTGGGTGGTGGGGGTCCCGACATGAGGAGCTGTGGATGCGTGAGGAGAAGCTCCGAGGGACCGGGCTAGACCTTGGGCTAGACCGGGAGCCACCACCCGCACGGTCGACCCATCGGTCAGTCCGGCCTCGGCCAGCGTCGAGGTGCCCGGGATGCGGGTACCGTTGCCGTCGTCGAGGTCGGCGACATTGGCCACGTTGACCACCGTTCCCAGGCCCGCGGCCAGCTGGGCGGCCGGGACG
>JALZAH010000275.1 GCA_030948425.1 Actinomycetota bacterium | reverse complement strand
CGGCGGCGGCGATCGCCGCCGCCGTGGCCATCGTCGCCTCCCCGCTCTTCCCCATCGGCGTGGCCCGCGTGGCGGAGCCCCGCCCCGGGCTGTCCGTCCAGGGCACGACCGTCAGCCTCGGTCTCCTCGCCGGCTTCGTCGGCGTCGTCGTCGTCGTCGCCCTCTCCTCCTGGCGAGCGCTGGCCTCGCGCCGTCTGGCGCCTGACGGGGTCTCGGCCGGCGGTCGCCCCTCGAAGGTGGCCGACGTGCTGGCCCGTGCCGGGCTCCCACCGACCTTGACCACCGGTGTCCGGATGAGCTTGGACCCCGGCCAGGGTCGACGGGCTGTGCCGGTGCGGACGACGATCATCGGCTCGGTGGTGGCGATGTCCGCCTTGGCGGCCGCCCTGACCTTCCAGGCCAGCCTCTCCCATCTCCTCACCACCCCGCAGCTCTACGGGACGGCCTTCGACGCACAGATCGAGGAGGCCAACGGGGACGCCTTCACGGTGTCGAAGGCCCTGCCAGTGCTCGTCGCCGATCCAGAGGTGGCGGCCGTCGCTGTCGGCTATGCCGCGGTCCCGGTGCGGTTGGGCAAGGTCACCGCCGGCGCAGTGGCCCTCGACGTCAAAAAGGGAACGTTCCCGTCGATCCTGGTTGAAGGGCGAGCACCCAGCGGACCGGACGAAGTGGCGGTCGGCACCCGCACCCTGCGGGACCTCGGGGCCCGCCTGGGCCAAAGCGTTGATGCCCAGAGCCTCGTCTCGGATGCTCCGCCCTCGCCGGTGCGCATCGTCGGCCGGGCCGTGCTGCCGGTGGAGAGCGACACCAGCGGCCTTGGCCACGGCACCGTCATCACCGTCGACGGGCTGCGGCAGGTGGCCGGCAGCGCGAACTTCGCCGATCCGACCCAGGCCGTCGTCCGCTTCCAGCCCGGGGTCGACAATGCCCGGGCCCGGATCCACCTTCAGGCTCGCCTTGATGACGTCGACCCCGGTGGGACCGTGTTCGCGCCCACAAGACCCAACGAGGTCGTCGACTTCGGGCACGTGCAAAACCTGCCGGTCGTCCTCGCCGCGATACTTGCCGTCCTGGCCACGGCGACGATCGGTCATCTCCTCGTCAGCTCGGTGCGCCGCCGTCGCCACGACCTGGCCGTGCTGAAGAGCCTCGGCTTCCTCCGGCGCCAGGCCGTGGCCGCGGTGTGCTGGCAGGCGACCACGCTAATGGTCATCGCCCTTGGCGTCGGCGTCCCTCTGGGGGTGGCCATCGGGCGGTGGACGTGGGGCCTGCTGGCCGACCAGCTCGGGATCCTGCCCCGGCCGGCCACCCCGCTCCTGGCCCTCCTCGTCCTGGCTCCGGCCGCCTTGCTGCTCGCCAACACCATCGCCGCCGCACCGGCCTGGTCGGCGGGGCGCACCTCGTCCGCCGTCGTGCTGAGATCGGAGTGAGATGACCACCACCGTCCGGGTCGCCGCTGACCAGCAAACCCACCCGGAGGTCGTCCGACGGCCGGCTGGGATCATGGCGGCGGCCCCCTTCGCCATGGCGCTGGCCATCGGTGGGGTCGTGCTGGCCCGGCACGGCGGCGACCGTCTGACCGAGGCGACGCGGGCCGCGCTCGTCCTGGCCTGGGCCGTCGCCGGGGCGGTCATCACCGCCCGACGCCCGCATGAGCGGCTCGGGCCCCTCGTGCTGATCGCCACGGTGGTGGGTGGCACCGGCGGCCTGGCTGCCGCCGTGCTGCGGGCCTCCACCCACGGGGCGGGCGTGCCCGGTGGCGTCGTCTCCGTCGCCCACCTGGTCCTACCGCTCGCCGTGGCGTTGCTGCCAGCCATCGGGATGCAGGTCCTGCTGTGCCTCCCGGACGGGTCGTGCCGGGTCAGCCGAGCCCTCATCCAGGCCGGCTACGCCGTCGGGGTTGGCGTGGGCCTGGTGTCGTGGACCCGACGTCCCGCAATGCCGCTGTGGCCAGTGGGCGTGGAGGCGGTGCTGGCGCTCGCCATCGGACTGGTCGGGTCGAACCGCCGCTACCGGCGCTCCGTCGGCGCTGAGCGCCAGCGGCTCCAGTGGTTCGGGTGGGCCCTGGTGGCTGCCACCGAGGTGACGCTGGTGACCCTCGCCCTACGCCTGCTGGCCGGATGGCCACCCCAGGGCGTGTTCATCATCGCCGCCGCCACGCTGACCATCCCCGTGGCCCTCGCCGTCTCCAGCTCGCCGCGGCTCCTGGGTCAGGTCGACCGGATCCTGGCCCACACGGTGTCGACGGTCGGGCTCAGCGGCGTGGTCGTTGCCGTCTACGTGGTGGTGGTGCTCGGCCTCGGGCGGCCGCCCACCTCCTCGGAGCGCTCCCTCCTGCTGCTCT
>JALZAH010000633.1 GCA_030948425.1 Actinomycetota bacterium | reverse complement strand
ACGGCCAGGCCGATGGTCACTATGAGGTTGGAGCGCTTTCCCATGTTGTCTCCCGGATGCTCGTGCCGTCCGCCACTTCGAGGGGCGGCTTGCTCCCGGTGTTATCGGTGGCTTCGTCGGCGACCTGTAGGCCCCAGTGCCGTCTGACTGGGCCTAAAGGCCTATGTCGCCCCGACCGATACCCAACCCGATGACCCCTGCGCACTGGAGCGACTGCGTGTCCGAACGAGCTGTGTCCTCGCCGCCCACCCTCTCGACGTCCCGGCCGCGGCACGGGAGGCGCTGCCGACGCGGTGACCAGTCGGGCGTCGCTGTCCTCGAGTTCGCCCTGGTGGTGCCCTTCCTCCTGTTCATGATCCTCGGCCTGGTCACCTTCGGTCTCATGTTGGCCGAGAAGCAGAAGGTCACCAGCACAGCGGCCGACGCCGCGAGGGCTGGGCTCGGATCCCCCGGGACGGAGACGGCAGCGGCGGCGACTCGGATCACCGCCGTTATGGGCACGCCGGGCACCGACTACACGAGCACGCAGGTTAAGGGCGCGTGCCCGGGCACCGAAAGCTCCCACCAATGCCTCACGGTGACCATCACCTACGACTACAAGAACCACCCCCTCGTCCCGGCGACGAATCTGCCCGGATTGCACCTTTTCACCCCGGACACGATTAACGCAACGGCTGTCGTCAGGCTCGACTAACTCGGAAATGCGACAGAAAAGGAGCACCCAACCCGTGAAACGACTTCGGACTGGCGACGAGAAGGGAGCCGTCTTGGTGCTCTCCGTCGTGGGCGTGGTCATCGCCTGCATTGCGGCCGCGCTGGCCGTCGACCTTGGTCGTCTGGCATCTGACAAGCGGTCCGATCAGAAGGTCGCCGATCTGGCGGCGCTGGACGCCTCCCGGAACCTCCGCACGGGCAACGACGTCGCCGATCAGGCCACCCTGGACACGGCGGCTCAGAGAAGTGCGAACCGAAACGGCTTCCCGTGGGCCGATACCGCCAACGGCTACTCCCTCACGACCTGCCTCGGAAAGTTCAATGATGCCGGTACGTGCGTCACGGACGCGACGAACGTGGGCGTGAAGGTGCAGTCGCCGTTCAAGGCGGCGTTCCCGTTCGTCGGAGGCGTCAATCACACGGGCGCGAAGGCGTCGGCCCCCACAGTCGGCAACTCCCTGGGATATGCCACGTTCTCCGTAGGTTCGAGCCTCGTTGCGCTCGACCTCCAGAAATCGAAACTCGATCCGATGCTCGAGAACATGCTCGGCCTCAGCGCGGGCAAGCTGAGCCTGGTCAGCTACGACGGCCTGGCGACGTCGACCGTCTCGCTCAAGCTGTTGAGGACGAAGTTGCTTACTCTCGGTTACACGTTCTCGGCCGGGACGGCGACGGAGCTCCTGACCACGAACATCAAGGCAGGCGATCTGCTCAAGGCGACGGCACTGGCCCTCACGGCCGACGGCAACCCGACGGCGGCGGCAGAGCTCAACAAGATCAACTTCTCCCTGGTTTCGAACACAAACGTGCAGATCGGACGCATGCTGGCCCTGTCGCAGCCGGGGAGCAGCAGTGCTCTCGACACGAGGATGAACGTGTACCAGCTCCTCACCGGGACCGCCCAGATCGCCAACGGCAACAACTTCGTCAGCGTCCCAGGCGTCAACGTCACCGTGCTGGGCCTCTATGGCGTGACGACGAAGGTGAAGGTCATCGAGCCAGCGCAGACGGCGAGCGGCCCGGTCGACCCTTATCCCTTCACTATCGCCAAGAACTCCCAGGTAGTGCTCGAGCTCAACATCAGCGGCATCGGCACCCTCCCGGCCATCAACGTTGACCTGACGTCGGCCAACGGCAAAGGCATCCTCAAGGCCGTCAACTGCGTCACGACGCCCGGGATCACTATCACCCCGAGCACGAGCGGTGTAACGATCGGTGGCGTGACGACGATTCCGTTGGGCTCGCTGACGATCGCCGGGAGCCTGGTGGCGGCACCCGCTGTCTCTGACCAGACGTTCAGCTATCCGACCGAGTTCGCCCCCCCTGCCGGGCCTACCCCGGTCGTGTCCAAGCGGGTGGGAGCATCGAATGACCTGACTCCAGCTACTCTCACGGTGACCGGCACGGGCGTTGGGAGCGTGGCAGCCATACCGCTCGTGCAAACCGCCCTAGGCCTGATTCTTCCCGCCCTCGGCCCGATCCTCGACCCCGTCCTCCAGCCCACGCTCAAGGCGCTGGGGCTCGAGCTCTCCGCCGCCGACCTCACTGCCCTGTCGATGGACCCGGTCCCGCCGGGTTGCAATCGTCCTCACATCACGGGCTGATCCGGTATCGGGCACGGCTCTTCCCAGCATGCCCGATACCGCTTCGCTAAATGCACTTGGCACCTAAGTGTGTGCCGGCCCTATTGCCGGATGGCGGCGTCTCGTCCACTCTGGACGTGGACGCCCGGTTCAGACCGGCGCCAAGTGAGGACATGCACATGGGTCAGAGACCAACGGCGAGGGCGAACCAGGCATGAGCCGCTGCACCTTGGTCTGGGCTCACGGCCTGGTCAGCTCCCGGGCCCACGAGGACGAGCTCGGTCTGTTCGACTGGTCTGTTCCCGAGACGTCCGCCACGGTGGTGCGCTACGACGCCCGGGGCCACGGGGAGTCCGAGGCCATGCAGTACTACGACCGGGCCTTCCGGTGGCCGTGCATGGTCGACGACATGCTGCGGGCCGGCGGCACCGAGGCGTTCGTGGCCGGCGGGGTCGACATGGGCGGTGCCGTCGCCCTGTGGACGGCCCTGCGGGCGCCGAAGCGGGTTCAGGCCATGGTGCTGGTGGCGCCGCCCCCGGCCTGGGAATTGCGGGGTCCCGGCGCCGAGCAATGCGAGAAGGAGGCCCAGGTCGTGGAGGCGCGGGGGCTGCCGGCGTGGGCCGACGACGTACGCCGACGGCCTCAACCGAGGATCTTCGCCGAGGAGCTTCCCCGAGCCGGTGACGTGACCGCTCGCCATCTCCTGACCATGGACACCAAGGCCGTGCCCGCCATCCTCCGAGGGGCGGCCGCCTCCGACCTGCCCACCCGCGACGAGATCCGGGCCCTCGTCGTCCCCACGCTCATTCTCGCCTGGACCGATGACCCCGCCCACCCGGTGGAAATGGCCGAGTCGTTGGCCGACCTGCTCGTGCTCAGTGAGCTCCACGTGGCCAAGGACCTGGCCGCCATCCGGGCCTGGCCCGATCTGGTGCGGGACTTCCTCGCCGAGCTGTGCTGCTGGGAATAGGGCTGCTGGGAGTAGGTCGCCGGAGGGCCAACGCAGCCGTCATCGTCGGCTGCGGGCCATGAGACGACCGGCCGCCCGGATCTCGGCGGGGTCGTAGGGCGGGTCGACCACCAGGATCAGCCGGTCGACTCCCAGTCGCCGCAGGCGCGACCGTTCGGCACTGCCCTGGTCGAGCCAACGCTGGTCGAGGCCGGCGAACGCGGTGGTCAGGAAGTCGGAGGCATCGAGACCGGCCTCCTGGCGCGCCCCCCGCGCCGTCCCGAGCAGGTCCTCGATTCTGGGGTGGAAGGCCTGCACGTTGATGCCATCGCCGACCTGGCCGGCGAGGGCGGCCATCTTGGGCCCGAAGGCGCCGACCACGATGGGCGGCGGCGGTTCGGGTCGGGGGAAGCCCCTTGCCGCTCCCAGCTGGTAGTCGTGACCGTCGAATCCCTCGGTCTCGCCCTTCCAGACCTGGCGCACGACGGTGATCGCCTCGACCAGCTGGCGGCGCCGGAGGGGATCCGGAGGCACCTCCCGGCCGACGGCCCGCTGTTCGGCCGCGTAGGGCGTCTGGCGTCCCCCTCCCGCACCCATGCCCAGGAGCACCCGGCCGCCGCTCATCTCCTGGAGGGTGGCCGCCTGGGTGGCGACCATGGCCGGGTGGCGGTTGGCCACGTTGAGCACCAACGGCCCGATGGCCAGGCCTTCGACCACCGCCGACAAACCGGCGAGCACCGTCCATGCCTCGAGCACCGACTCGGCCTGGTGGACGCTGCCGATC
>JALZAH010000628.1 GCA_030948425.1 Actinomycetota bacterium | reverse complement strand
GCCCCACACCACCGCGGTCGGCGATGGGAACGGCAGTGTCGAAGGGGACGACCCCCGCCAGGGCCACGCCCTGCTCGGCGCAGACCTTCTCGTAGAACTCGGCGTCGGCGGGCAGGCGGGCCTTGTTGCCGATGCCGTACATCCGAGGGATGCCCAGCTCCTCGGCCAGGGGCACCGTGCGCGCCGCGGTGAGGATCGACTTGCGGGTGGGTTCCATGACCATGAGCAGCACGTCGGCGTAGGCCAGGGTTCCACCCGCCCGGCTCAGGTGCTCGAGCCCGGCCTCCATGTCGACAAGGGTGACGTCGGCCTCCTCCTCCATGGCCATGCCCAGCATGCTGCGGACCGTGGCGTGGGACATGCAGGTGCAGCCCGCACCGGCCTGCTCGACCCGCATGGCGTGAAGCAGGGTGACGCCGATGGGCGTCTGCAGGCCGTAGTCGGCTAGGAGGGACTTCGGCGTGACGGTGCCGTCGCCGCCACCGACGACGAGGGATCGGGGCACGAGAGGAGCGTGGTTGGCCGTGTCCTCGTCGAGGCCGAGGCTCATGGCCAGGTTGGGGTTGGAGTCGGTGTCGATGGCCACGACCCGTTGACCCCGGTCGGCGTAGGTCTGGCAGATGAGCGACGACAGGGTGGTCTTGCCCACCCCGCCCTTTCCGACGATCCCGAGTTTCATGTCCCCAAGCCTACCGCCGACCGGGAATTCCGTTCTGTGTGGATATCGAACACGTCAGGTTAGATATTGCCCACAGAACGGGAAGAGGGAGGCCTGTGAGGGCGATCGTCCATGACCGGACCGGAGGGCCCGAGGTCCTTAGGCTGGTGGAGCGGCCCGCTCCCATGCCCGGTCCCGGCGAGGTGGTGGTGGCCGTTGCCGTCTCTGGGGTCAACCCCACCGATTGGAAGTCCCGGGCGGGAAAGGCCCCGGGCGAGCCCCTCCGGTACCCCCAGGTCGTTCCCAACCAGGACGGCTCGGGGACGGTGATCGCCGTGGGGGAGGGTGTGGAGCCCACGCGGGTGGGCCAACGGGTGTGGCTGTGGGAGGCGGCCTGGAAACGGGCCGACGGGACCGCGCAGGAGCTCGTCGCCCTTCCCGCTCACCAGGCCGTGCCTCTCCCCGCCGACGCCAGCTTCGACCTGGGGGCCGGCCTCGGCATCCCCGCCCTCACCGCCCACCGCTGCCTCACGGCCACCGATGCCGGGCCCGCCCACCTGGGCCCGGGCGCCCTCGACAGCCACACCGTGCTGGTGGCGGGCGGGGCCGGAGCGGTCGGCCACGCCGCCATCGAGTTGGCCGTATGGTCGGGCGCCACCGTCGTGACCACGGTCAGCTCGCCGGAGAAGGCCAGCCTGGCCTCCGCCGCCGGTGCTCATCACGTCGTCAACTACCGGACCGGCGATCCGGCGGCCGCCATCCGGGCGGTGGCACCCGACGGTGTCGACATCGTCGTCGAGGTCGCCCCGGTGGCCAATGCCGCCTTGGACCGCGACGTGGTGGCAGCCAACGCCACCGTGGCGATCTACGCCCGCGACGGCGACGAGCTGGCCGTCCCCGTGTTCTCGGCGATGAGGGCGAACACCCGCCTGCAGTTCGTCCTCGTCTACACCGTGACCACGGCGGACAAGGACAGGGCGGTGCGCGACGTGTCGAGTGCCGTGGCTGGCGGTGCACTGCGCGTCGGTGCCGACGCCGGGCTACCCATTCGCCGGTTCCCGCTCGAACGCACGGGCGACGCCCACGCCGCCGTTGAGGCCGGCGCCGTCGGCAAGGTCGTCGTCGACCTGGTCTGAGCGGGGTGTCGACGGCCCGAGCGGCCCACTGAGCTGGGTGCCGAGGTCAGGAGGCCAGTGGTACCGATCCGGGTGTGGCGGTGAATCGGTCCAGTTCAGCCAGGTAACGCTCGGCGAAGTGGCGGGCGGCGTCGGGGCCGAAGAGGCGGTGGCGGTACCGGAACGACAGGTGGAGCCGCCGGTCGACGGTGACGGCGCCGATCGTGAGGCCGAGCGGCATCCGACCGGGTGGGGAGAACCACATGTCGACGGTCCCTCCTGCGTCGGCACCGAAGGTCGGCGGCTCGGGCAGGTGGCCCATGTTGGACAGCATGGCCGTGTCGACCAGGCGGTTGCCGGTCAACGGCATCAGGGCCACCATGGTCTGCTTGGCCCAGAGGGG
>JALZAH010000537.1 GCA_030948425.1 Actinomycetota bacterium | reverse complement strand
TGGCGGTCGGGCAGGAAGCTGCAGCGGAGCCGGTAGGCGACGGGACCGAGGCGCAGGTCGAGGCTGGCCGGTTGCACGTTGGCGGCGGGGATTTCGGTACCGTCGGACGTGGTGATCACGCCGGACTCGATCGCCTGCTCCAGGTGCTGGTTGGGGAGCACGCCGTCGAGGGTCGAATCGACGGCCAGCAGGTCGGCCAAGCGACGGATCGGCACACCGCATCGTACGTTGGGGTGGTCCGTCCCCGACAGCGCAGGAGTACGAGCATGGTCCAACGTTCCGCCGTCGTCACCGGAGCCACCGGCTATGTCGGCTCCCACCTCCTGACCGCCCTCGTGGGGGCCGGCTGGGAGGTGCGGGCCAGCGGCCGGCGGCCCCGTCCCGACAGCCTCGACGACTCGATCGACTACGTGCCCGCCGACCTGGCCGACGACGACCTGGGCCCCCTCCTCGAGGGGACGACCCACGTGTTCCATCTGGCCGGCGCCTCGAGCTCGCGGTCCGACGACGAGGAGATGCAGCGGACCAATGTCGTCGGTACCGGCCGGCTGGTGACGGCGGCCGCCTCGGCCGGGGTCGAGCGGTTCGTGCACATGAGCAGCACGTCGGTGTACGGCGAGGAGGAACAGTTGCCTCTGCCGGTGCGCGAAGACGTGGAGGTCCATCCCAGCCGGGGCTACGGCAAGGCCAAGTGGGGAGCCGAGGAGAAGGTGTGGGCGGCCGCCGCCCGCGGTCTGGCGGCGGTGGTCCTGCGCCCGGTGTCGGTGTACGGCCCGGGGGCGGTCAAGCTGGTGGCCAGCGCTGCTCTCGACGTGGCCATCGAGCGTCGGGCCGGTGTCGACCGGCTGGCCGTGGCCCGTGAGCCGGTGGAGCAGCGCCTCCTGCACATCGACGACCTGATCGGCGCCACCCTTCACCTGGCCGACCACGATGGGGCCGTCGGCCGAGCGTTCAATCTCACGTCGGGCGTATACCCCACCAGCCTCGAGGTGGCCGAGATCCTGGCCGACGAGTTCGGAATGGGCCTGGAGCTCCCCGACGACGCCGACTGTGGCTTGACCTACGATGAGCGCGCCGCCGCCCGCGACAAGATGCTGGCCGAAGGGATGACCGACGACATCCTTTTCACCCCGCAGCGGTTCCGGTTCATGGCCAAGGCCAATCGCAACAATCGCCTCTCGATCGAAGCTCTGGAGTCGACCGGCTTCGTCCCGGCGATCACCGACACCCGCGACGGCATCCACGCAACCGTCGCCTGGTACCGCGAGCAGCGCTGGCTGCTGTAGCCGGCGCAGGAGGCGTGCATCAGACGCACGACCCACGCGCCCGTCGTTCTGAAATCAGTGCCAAATCGAGGTGTACGCCGTCAACCGGACATTGCCATCCCGGTCCCGGTCCGTCAGACTGGTGAGACGGGCGAAAGGGAGTCGTGATGGCAGAAGGCACGGTTCTGGGGAGGGACGAGCCAACTGCTCCCGCCTCTCCCCCCAGTGACGGGTGCGAGGAGGGCTGGAGGCTTCTCGGAACAAAGAACTACGAGGACGCGCTCGCACAGTTCGACCGAGCGCTCAGCACTCATCCGGGCAACATCAACGCCCTGAGCGGGAAACTCGGCGCTCTGCGTCTGCTCGGATCGTTCGGGCCCGCCGAGGCGCTGATCCACAGCGTTCCAGACGAGGTGCAGGACAAGGCGTGGCTCTTCCAGCAGGGGCTTTTCTACCTCGATTTCAAACAGCATGACAAGGCAATCGTCCTCTTCGGAAAAACGAACACGGACGAGGGTAAGGAATGGAAGTCCGTCGCAGAGAGCGACCACTTGCGGCTCCACCACCGCTTCAACGCTGCGGAGCAAGCCATCACAGAGGGCCTCAAGGAGCGGGAGGACAGCCCTGACCTGCTCAATCAGCGCGGCCTTCTCTTCTATGACTGCCAGAACTATCCGGGTGCGATCGAGCAGTTCGAAAAGGCCGGGAACGACTTCGCCCGAACTTGGACTGCTATCGCTGAGAGTACCCTCTGCCGTCGCCGGCGCGACTATGCCGCAGCCCGCAACGCCATTGCCTCTGTCCGCACCGACCGGAAGGAGGAGAACCCGAGCCTCTTGACAGAAGAGGGATGGATCCGACTCGACGAGGCCCTCGACGAGACGGCCGGCGATGCGCGGCCGGGACAGCCGAGCGTGGTGAAGGCCGAGCAGGCCTTCAAACGAGCCATCGGCGTGGCGCCCGACCAGGTCTACCTGCGTCTCAATCTCGTGCAGTTGTACCTCTGCACGCAGCGCGCCGACGAGGGCCGTGAGATGTTGGAGAAGTTGGTTGGCGAGCATCCAGACGACGCTCCCCTTCGGGAATGCCTCGGGTGGATCCACATCGAAGAACGGGATCTGGCCCGAGCCCGGATCGAATTCGAGGCGATCTGCGAGGACGACCCGAGCAACATCGGTGGCATGATCGGCAGCGCCGCCTGCGACTTTCACGATGGTGACTTTGTCGCTGCGGCCAAGACGTTCGGCGAGGCCCACGATCTCGCGTCGGAGGATCCCCTTATCGCGACCAAGCTGGCCTGGGCGAAGCTGCTTCAGAACGATCCCGCCCAATTCGACGAGGTCGAAAGCTTGTGCCGCACGGCGATCTGCACCGACCCGTTCAGGGCCCAAGCCTATGGGTGCCTGGGCATCCTGGCGTCGAAGCGGGGACAGGTCCGCCGGGCGGAGGCGAAGTTCCTCAAGTCGATTGAGGTGAATCCTCGCCGGGGCAGCTATTCCGACCTGGCCGCACTCTACGGCAAGATGGGTCGCTACGCCGAGGCTGAGCAACAGCTGAAGAAGGCATTGCGGTGGAGTCCCTACGACAGTCGAGCTTTGGTACACCTCGGGAAGTTGCATCTGGAGATGGGTCGGCCCAAGGACGGGATCGACGAGCTGCGCCAAGCGGTTGCCCTCGATCCCGGCGACGTGGACGCTGCCGTCGCTCTGGCCGAAGGGCTGATCTGCGCAAACAGCATTCACGAAGCGACCGAGTCTCTTCATCTGGCGTGCGGCCGCCTCGACGGGCACAGGCTGTGGCCGGTTCATCTTGCGACCTGCCGGCTGCTGGTCCGACGGGGCGACGACATCGAGGAGGAGCGGTTCTACGCCGAAGCGCTGGTGCAGGTCAAGAAGGCCACGGAGCTCAGCCCGGGAAACGCCGAGGTCTTCTTCTGCCAGGGTGTCGTGCAGGCGAAGAGGCACAACTATCGCAGTGCGAAGAAGGCGTTCACGCGGGCGGCGGAGCTCGATGCGGAGAGCGCAACGAGAGACGCGCGCGTCAGTGACGCCATCGTGGCCCAGGCGGTCGACCCCCGAAGAGTCCTGCGCCAGGCGGAGACGGAGAGCTATGTCAACAAGGTGAAGGATCTGGCGAAACTGGAAAACGTCGGTTCGGTCAATACTCGCTGGGCCACCATCATCATTCTCACTGTGGTTTTGGTCCAACTCGTCGCCTTGTGGGTCCTCCACGAGCTCGGACGGGTCAAGGACCCTCTGTTGTCGTTGATGCTGCCGATCCTGTTCGGACTTGTAGTCATCGCCTTTCTTCTCCCGTATCTGACGAAGCTGAAAATGCCCGGCCTGGAGGCCGACCTCCAGCCGCCCCTGGTCTCCAGATCTGTCGGCCCAACCGGCGAGATCGGGTTCAGCGGCCAGTCGCCATCGATGGGAGCCGACCCGCGCTGAGGTGAGTGGGCCCGGTTGAGCCGACCGCTACTCGAAGATCTCGACGGGGGTGCCGACCGAGACGAGCTTGGCCACCTTGTCGATGTCGTCGTTGAGCATGCGTACGCATCCATGGCTCACCGATGTGCCCACCAGGTCGGGGCTGTTGGTGCCGTGGATGGCGATCTGGCCGTTACCGCCGCCGAAGCTGGTGAGCACGTCGGAGAAGGCGGCCACGCTCAACTGATAGGTGCCGTAAGGCCCGGTGGGGTCTGCGAGTTTGACGATCCCATCGACGAAGAAGGTGCCGGTCGGCGTGGGTGTCCCCCCGGTGCCGTTGGCGACGGACA
>JALZAH010000516.1 GCA_030948425.1 Actinomycetota bacterium | reverse complement strand
AATGGTCCACACGTGGGGTGCGCCGCGGGGGGAGATCACCAACTCGGCCCGGGCCCCGGTGAGGGCGCCGCTGGAAATGGTGTAGCGCTCGGGATTGTCGAGGAAGCCCTCGCCCGAGGCCAGGGGGTCGCTCCAGCACGTGGTGGCGTCGGAGCCGGGAAGGGTGATGGAGCAACGTGACGCCGAACCGGTGAGGCGGGTAGTGACCACGATGCGGTCGAAGCCCCGGCGGTAGGCCACCGACACCACCCGGCGCGACGGCGGGTTGCCGCCCTCGCTGCCGGTGGGCTGGGCCTGGGTGGCCACCGTCACCTCGGCCAGTTGGTAGCCGGGGGGCAGGCTGGCCGGTGCCGGCAGCAGCGGCGCATAGCTGACTGCGCCCGCCACCTGGTCGAGGGCAACGCTGCGGAAACCCACGTCCTGGCGGAAGGGCTGAGCCCCCGCCGGCAGCTCGAGTAGGAACGAGGCCGGGTCGACCGGCCCGTCGACCACCAGGTTCGACAACCGCACCTCGTTCAGGAACTTGGTCCCGAGGGTCTCGGTGATGCGCAGGGGGAAGCCGCTCTGGCGGTCGACGATCACCTCGAGCTGGTCACCGCTGTTGCCCGGTCCGGCCAGCTTGTTGGGCGTCACCGGCGTCACCAGCCGCCAGGCCGGGCGTTCCCCCTCGGTGACCTCGGTCACCGGCACGTCGGACGTGGTGGCCAGGAAGGCCCGCACCACCGAGGCGACGTCGCGGCGCAGGACTGATCGCCGGGCCGCGAAGTCGGGCGGTCCGGCCGGCAGGTTGGTGGTCACCTGGGTGCGCGGCCCGCCGTCGTCGGTGATGGCGCGCTGCTCGCGCCGGGCCGCGCTGTAGGACACGTCGTCCTGGCGACCGATGCCGGTGATGCGCTCGTCGCCCGCCGCGGTGGTGACGAACGACCAGCGCAGCGTGGTGCGACCCCCACCCTGGGGCGGGGCACAAGAGGCGACATTGACGGCGCACTCGACGGTGACCTCGCCGCTGAGCGACCGTAGCGATGAGAGAGCGGTGGACACCCGGGCCCGCACTTCGGTGGCGTTGATCAGCCGGGTTTGCGGTGGCTGAGGCACGAAGGGGTTCGTCCCCGACCGGTCGGATCCGGTGAAGATCGTGGTCACGGCGACCACGGCCAGAACGACAGCGGCGGCCAGGCCCACGAGGACGGGCGGCTGCCAGCTGGGGCGGCGCCGCTTCTGGCGGTCCGGCACGACGTCGTGGTTCAACCTCTCGGCCAGCAGCGCGAAGAAGTTGGGCGCGTGCTCGGGGACGTCGAGGGCGCGCAACTGCCGACCGAGAAGCTCGTCGCGATCGGTCACCGGGCCGGCCCCTCTCCGGCGCTGCCGTCGAGCGCTTCCCGCAGCGCGGCCCGGGCCCGGTTGAGGCGGGAGCCGACGGTGCCGGTCCGGACCCCGAGCGCCTCGGCGGCGTCGGCGTAGTCGAGGCCGTAGGCGTCGACCAGCAGGACGGCGGCCCGCTGGTCGGGCGGGAGGCGCCCGAGGGCGGCAGCCAGGTCCGAGCGATCGATGGCGATGTCGTCGGGGCCGGGTCTCGGGTCGGCCAGCGAGGCCGAGCGGTCGGAGTCGTCGACAATCGACGCCATCGCCGGCCGGCGGCGGAGGTCGTCGATACAGGCGTTGTAGGTGATCCGGTACAGCCAGGTGCCAAGGGCGGACTCGCCCTTGAATTTCGGTAGCGAGCGGAACGCCTTCACATAGGCGTCCTGGAGGACGTCGTCCATGCGGTTGCGATCGCCGAGGAGCCGGAAGGCCAGGCCCCGGAGGCGATGGTCGTAGTGGCGAACGATCTCGGCGAAGGCGGCATGGTCGCCGGTCCGGGCCCGCGCCACCACCTCGGCGTCGACATCACCCGTCGCCCGGGGCACGGCGGCGGCGCGCAGGAGCCCGAGCCACCATGGCGGACGGAGAAGGAGAAGGGCGCCCACACCGGAGCTCTGACGTCGGCGGCCCGCCATTCCTTCCGTTCCTGTTGGAGAGCTGTGATGGTACGCCCTCGTCGGACCTGGCATGAGGGCCCAGTGCTCCCGATCGTGTCCCCAGCCGCAACGTAGAGGCCGACAAAGTGCCGAGAAGAGTGGGAGGCGGCACTTCCCATGTCGATCGGTGGCCCGGTACGGGCCATTGGTGACCGGTGAGCGTCGTGACCGGTGAGCGTCGTGACCGGCCGAAGTGCCGGCTCCAACCGTCAACCCGGCACGACGCCAGGTCGAACGCAGGCCGGCCGCGTAATGGAGGGGGAGGCAGGCCAGCCACCGGTCGGTCGGGTCGGCGTCGAGCGCAGCCGAGACCGGCAGCCAGGCCGTCCCAGGTGAGCTCCACGCCCTTGGGCTCGCCCGTGGTGCCCGACGTGACCGCCACGGCAGCCATCTCGGGGGCCACGTCCTCGTCCGGCCGGACCCGGTCGACGATCCTGTCGGCCTCGGCCCGGGTGGCCGGGGGGTCGACGACCAGCACCGGCTCGCCTGCGTCCCACGCCCGGCGGACGGCGTCGGCGCCTCCGGCAGCGGGAGGCGCACGACGCGCAGGGCCATCGCCGTCGACGCTACCGGCCCGTTCGTCCGTCGGCGCCACCGTTCTTTGTCCGGAGAGATACCGCCAGGGTCGTCAAGCGGACAAAGAAGCTGGATGGATTTGGAACACGCGTGCGTCCCCGACCGTCTGAGATGCTGACGGCTGACGAGCGGAGGAGATCAGGATGAGGAAGACGACGGCGGCGCTCCTCGTGGGGTGCACGGCGACGATGATCGGTTGCGGGGGAAGTAACCCGACCCAGATCGGTGAAGGCATCACCACCACCACGACCACCATCCCGGTCACCACCACCGCCGAGGTCGCCACGACGGTGGCGGTGGTCACCACGACGGTGGCGGTCTCCACGACCAAGGCGCCGGCGACGACGGTGACGACGGTGACGACGGTGACGACGGGTGGGGCCGCGTGTCCGGCGAGCGCGCTGCCGGCCGGCGCCACCGACGTCACCTCGGCGTCGGGCAACTTCGACGGTGACGGCAAGGCCGACACCCTCCAGGCCTACAAGGTCGACGGGGCCTGGCATCTGCGGACGCAGCGCACGGCCGGCGGGAACACCGACGCGGCCATACCCGACGTGGCCGCCACGTCGGCGGTCAAGGCGCTGGGCGGGTACAACATCGATGCCAACCTCACCGACGAGGCCTTCGCCACCGTGGGCTCCGGCGCCTACACGACCCTCGTCGGCATCTGGCAGGCGACCGGCTGCAAGCTCACCCGGTTCACCGTCAAGGGTGAGCCGGCGACCTTCCCGGTGGGTGCGTCGGTGATGAACCGGGTGGGGCTGCGCTGCGTCTCCGGCACCGCGGTCCAGGGGCTCGAGGCCCAATCGAACAGTGAGGGCACGGTGTTCACCGGCAGCATCGGCAACTACGACGTGGTCGGGACCGCTCTGGTCCTGGCCAACTCGTCGCCACCGCAGACGCTGACCGCCACCGACCCCGCCCTCGGACCCTACGGCGCTCTCACCTGTGGGGGCCTGAAGGTCGGCTGACCGGGCGACAGACGCTCAGTCGCCGGTGCGCGAGCGGCCGAGCACCGAGCCGTTGCGCGGCACCGACACTCGCTCACTGCGATGACCGTGGCCAGGGGTCGTCGAAGCTGTACCGGCGTCCGGAGGTGTGGCGGGTGCCCCCGAGCGCCTCCACGTTCTCCTCGGCGGCGCTGCTCGGGACCAACCGGACGCCGAGCCGGGCCTGCGACGATGATCAGTGCAGGATCCTGAACGGTGTCGAGTCGGCCGAGCGGTAGTGGCTCTGGCCCCAGGAACCGCCCGAGGCCGCTCAGTCGTCGCCGGGCACCGTGGCGGCCGTTGCATCGAGAACCTCGACGGTGAGTTCCTCGCCCCGAAAGCGGAGGCGATTGTCGGTGATGGCGGGATCGTCAGCAAAGCGCTTGACTCCGAAGTTGGTGTCGGTTCCCCGGCCGTACCGAATGCGGACGCTGACCGTGCTGGCCACTTGGGCGAGATGCCAGCCCATCGGGTAGAAGACGTCACGGTGCTCGAACGCTGGATCGGTCGCGAAGTGCTTCACGAGCGGAGTAGCGCCGGGTCCTCGCACTGGTTGGACCACACCCAGAGCATGCAC
>JALZAH010000471.1 GCA_030948425.1 Actinomycetota bacterium | reverse complement strand
CGGCTGAGGCGCAGGGCGGCGGCGAGGGTGGACGCCAGCTGGCGTAGCCGACCCAGGGGGCGTACGTCAGCCACGGCCCGACCCTAATGGGGCGAGCGACGAGCGCCATACGGGCGAGCGGTAGCCTTCGGAACGTGAGCACCCACCCTCTGGTCCCGCCGGTGCGTACTGGATCCCGTCCTGGGTGGCGCCGTGCCGAGAAGAGCGACCCGCAGAGCAAGCGCAACCCCGCGCTGTCGTCACTGGGCAACACGTCTTAAACCGTTGAATGATCGGTTGATCGGCGGCCTGTGGGACCCGGGGAGGGCGGGACAGCTGTGAGCGTCGGTCGTCCATGACGCAACTCCGGCCGGGGACCATCCTCGAACGATCGCCGAACGTCGCCTTTCGGGTCGAGGCCGACAACACGGTCGAGGCCGTTGGAGCCGGCGGCGAGGTCGACTGCGGCCCACACGGATTGGCCATTCTCGATGTCTTCTCTCAGCCCTGTCGACTCGAGCAAGCCGTCGCCCGTCTGAGTCGAGACACGACGGGAGTCCAAGACTGGGTCGATCTCACAAGTCGGATCGTGAGCCTTCACGAGGCCGGAGTTCTTCGGATTCGCGGGGGTACGGTAGCCCGAACGCCGGTGGGATTCTCTGCCCCACCGATTCACATTGCGATGCTCGATGATCGGACGCGCACGTCGTCGTACCTGGGTGCCATCTCTCAGGTGGTTAGAGAGGGCGACGTCGTCGTTGACCTCGGGACCGGAAGTGGCGTGTTAGCGGTAGCTGCTGCGCGGGCAGGTGCCAGTCGAGTTTACGCAATGGAAGCGACCAGTATTGGGCGATGGGCTCGTGCTGTGTTCGACGCCAACGGCTACGGCGACAAGATTCACCTCGTTTCCGGTTGGTCCACACGCGTCGATCTGCCAGAGCGAGCTGACGTCCTCGTCAGCGAGATGGTCGGAGACGAGCCCCTCGCTGAACGGATGCTCGAGGTGACGCTCGACGCCCGCCGACGGTTTCTCAAGCCAAACGCCCGGCTTCTGCCACACCAGGTGCGGGTTTTCGGGCTCCCCGTGACGATTCCAAACCGCGAGTTGGGCTCTCGTACCTTCAATGCAGACAATGTTCGTCGATGGCGGTCGTGGTATGGGGTCGACTTCACTCCGCTGCTGGGTTCTCGTCGAACTGAACCCGGCTCGTTCTACATCCGACCCCAGCGAGCTGCGAATTGGGCTGCAATTAGCGACCCTGTACTGCTAGCTGAGGTTGATCTCTCCACTTTTAATACGCTGCGCGTTTCCGGTACAGGGTCAGGCATCGTCACGCATGCCGGAAGGGTTGATGGTGTCCTCGTGCATTTCGAAGTTCACCTGGCGCAGAACTACACTATCTCGACCGACCCTCGGCACGCTGATCGGCGAAACCACTGGCGAGCGCCGGTGTGGCTCCTCCCCGACTCGGTGAGCATGGACGAGGGCGACCGGTTCACTGTGTCCTATACGCGACCGACCGGGGGAGGCGCGCACAGCATTCGATTCCGGGCAAGCGGGCGAAAATCGGGCGAGCGATAGCCTCACAGCGTGACCAATCAGTCCGCCAGGCGAGCCTACGCCGCCGACGCCCTATCGTGGATGGCGGAGGTTGGGGCCTTGGCGACCGAACTGCAGGCCAAGGGCATCCCGACTCTGGCGCTCTCTGGACCATTACTCCAGCAGCGGTTGTACGGGACCCCGGTGGCCTATCCCTACGACGCCGCCGAGGTGCTGATCCACCCAGACGACCTCCGGATGGTCCGCCGGCATCTGCTGGCCGAAAGCTGGACCTGCCCAGAAGCCGACGGCTGGATTGCTCGGCTGGCGCCCACCGAGCGCTGTTCCCGCCGTGGCGCCGACTTGGACCTTCGCTGGGGGCTGGCCGTCGGCGACCTTCCCAGCCCTGTCCTCGCACCGCTCGAGCGGGCCCTTTGGCACGACGCAAGGCTGGCCGAGCACGCGCTCATGGAGCCGGCGCTGCCCGCTCTGGTGGTCTATCTCGCCCTACGGGCAGTCACGGAACGCTTTCTTCCGTCGGCCCGCTCTGATCTCGACTCGGCAACTCGGCAGCTGTCGAGTCGAGATGAGATGTGGGCCGTGGCCGAGGCAGCGAGGCTCGTGGGAACCGTGCGCCGGGCAATGGCGGTGATCGACGGTCAGCTCGACCATCCCGTTCCTCTCCTCGACGGCTGGCTGGGCAGACTGGTCGGCGGCGGCATCTGGATGGCGTCCGGCCGGTTCATGCCGGAACCGGTTCGTGCGGGGGGCACTTGGCTCGGCGAACGACTGCGTCGCGACGCGACAATTCACCGCAGGTTCGCCGGCCTCGACCTGGTGGTCGGCCGCAACGTGTTTCCGCCCACAGCCATCAGTGAGCGCCTGGTGGATCTTGCCCTCGACGCGATGGCCTCGCAGCCCTCACCTGTGGTGGTGGATGTCGGTACCGGATCGGGAGCGGTGGCCATCGCCGTTGCGCACCAGCGACCCGACGCCCAGGTCCACGGCGTCGACGTATCGCCGGCGGCCGTCCGCTGCGCGCGCGCCAACGCTCGCCGGCTCGGTGTCACGAACGTGCGGTTTTATCTGGGCGATCTCCTCGAGCCGGTGAAACACCTTCGAGTTGACGCGGTAACGACCGACGCGCCCTACCTTCCGCCCGGCGTGACCTCGGGAACACTGACCCGCACCATGCTTGACGGAGGTGGCTTCGATGGGCTCGACCTCTTTCGCCGTCTTGCCTCGGATGCGGTCGGCATCGTACGCCCGGGAGGGAGCATGTGCTTCCAAGTCGGAAGTTCGCAGTGGGAAGACTTCAGCGCCGAGCTGGCCGGCATGGGATACGTTGTCGGCCCCCCGGTTGAGCGCCGGGCGGGCAAGTCCGTGGTCTTCCGAGCCGACATCAGTGTCAAGGAAAGGACAGAGTGAACTACCGCATCCCCGATGCAGTTCTTCGGGCCAACCTCGATACCGAGGAGGTTCTCCTCAACACCGACACCGGCCAGTACCACCTTCTGAACGACACAGGACGGCGGATCGTGAACGCCCTCGAGGCGGGGGAGAGCGCCGAGGCGGCCTCGGTTGAGGTGGCCGTGTCCACAGGGATGACACGTGATGTGGTCCAGGCCGACGTAGAGGCGTTCGTCGAGGCATGCGTTGCCCGAGGGTTGTTGCGATCCGAAGAATGAGGCTGGCTGACGTCCCGTTGGTGATCGAGGTGAGCCTCGAATACGCCCGTTACCGGCTTGGCCGGCCCAAACGGGCCGTGCACGCTCTCACCCAGGCTTGCGGCGGCCGCGAGGAGCTCTCCAGCGCCGAGCATGTACTGGCCCGGAAGGGTAACCGTGGATTACAGCGGCTGGGGGTGCGGTGCCTGGGCCGGGCCGTCGTGATGGCCCGAATACTCCGACGCCGGGGCGTGGCCGGGTCGATCACGCTGTCGGTCGCCGCCGACGATCCCCGGCGCGCCCACGCCGAACTGGCCATCGGGGGCCGCCCTCTGCGCCCCCTCCCGGAGGGCCACGTGCAGTTCCGGTGACTGGCATCTTCGGTGTGCTCGATGCCCAAGGCGTCGATGTGAGGCGGGTGTCCGCAGCGGCGGGTGCGGCCTCATTCCGGGGCGAGCCGGTGGTGTGGTGCGAGGGGCCCTTCGCCCTGGGCCACTACCGCCAGGAAGCGGGGTGGTCGAGCCTGGCTGTCAACCCCGAGACGGTGGTCGCTATCGACGGGCGGATCGATGCCACTCTTGCGGGCACGCCGTCGTCCCTCCTGGGCGGAGAGTTCAGAGGCCACGCCCTGCTCGCCGCCGTGCTGACCCGCCACGGTGGGGCCGGGTTGTCCGGCCTGGCGGCCGACTTCGCCGTCGCTCGCCTCGACCGCCAGCGGGGCGTCCTGCTGCTTTCGCGCGACGCATTCGCCCTCCGACCTCTCTTCTGGGCGAAGCGAGGCCGCAGTATGGCGTTCGCCTCCGACCCGGAGGTGCTCATCTCCCTAGGATTTGCCACGGGCGCGCTCGACCGTGAAAGGGTTTCGAGTTACCTGGCCGGCTGGGAGTTCGATGGCGAGCGCTCCGCCTTCGAGGGAGTGTTGCGGGTGGAGGGCGGCACGTGTCTGGAAGCCGACTTGGAGGGCCGGATCAACACGGCAAGATGGTTCCACCCTGAGGAGGTGGCCGAGCAGCCATGCACCCTCACCGAGGCAGCCGGGGCGCTGCGAGAGGTGCTGGACGCGGCCGTCGTCGATCGGACCAACGGACGGCGTGCGGCGCTGCTTCTGTCGGGCGGACGCGACTCGGGATCCGTCGCACTGGCCGGGGCCCGATCCGGCGCCGAGCTCACCTGTCTGACCAAGCAGTACCCGCCCGGGCTCGGCTGCTCGGAGGAGGCCGAGGCCGAGGAGCTGGCCCGTTCCGTGGGCTACGACTGTCGGCGGGTGGTGATGCCGTCGGCGCCGACCGAGGCACAGCTCATCACGGAGCCGCACCTGAGCGGAACGCCCCTCGCGTTGGCATCCTTCAACGAGCACGCCGCGCTTCGTGCCGGCGTCGCCGCCAGTGACGCCGAGGTCGTGGTCGATGGCGACGGCGGCGACACCCTGTTCGAGGCCGGGCCCATCGCCGCCTTGGACCTGGTCCGCCGGTGGCGCTTCAGGCAGGGTGCCGCCGTGCTTCGCTTCTTCCCGCGGGCGGGCCGCTACTCGTCAGTTGCGGTCGCCAAGAGGGTGGGGCGTGCCGTTTGTCCGGCGTGGCTCGTCGGGACCCGCGACCGCTACCGGCGGCCGCCGCCTTGGGTGGTCTTCCCCGTGAGGCATCCGGTGTCGAAAGAGGCCCGCAACTCCCGCCGAGAGCTGACTGACGAGTTGGTCGCCTATTCGCTGGACCCGACGCAGGAGCTGGCGGAAAGACTGATGACCCTGGCCGGCGCCCGGCGCACCTCTCCCTTACTCGACCAGCGCGTGGTGCAGCTGGCGCTGTCGTGGCCAGTGGACCTCCGCGCCTCGCTTCTCCGCCCGAAGCCCGTGCTGGGCGCCTTGCTGGGACCGCTCGACGAGTCTCGGCGCAAGGCCAACTTTCTGCCCTACTACCTGGCCATGGCCGAGGCCTCCAGGCGGTCGTTCGCCACCTGGTACGGGCCTGACTCGCAGTGCGCGCGCCAGGGGTACGTTGACGGTCGGTCACAGGTATCCGACCGCTCCCATGACCACTCGTCGCTTGGACTGTTACAGTGTCTGGCGCTGGAGGCCTGGCTTCGGCGGACTGGGTGACACGCTCACATGGAGGATGAAAAGTGATGACGAAGCGCGTGGATGGGCCAGGCGACGAGCGATACCAGCGCCCCGTGGTGGAAGATCTCGGAACGCTGGAGCAGCTCACCGAAGCCAAGAACAACGGGAATCGCGACGCTAGTATGAGTTGAGCTTCATCGCCTACGGCTACGCCCTCACCGGTCTTCCGTCGGAGTTGGGTGGCGTCGACGATGCCGCCCATCCCTCACACCGCAGGACCTTGGCGTTTGCCTGTACGCATCGGTCCGAGGCCAGCGTATCCGAGTCATCGCTCGTCGAGACGGAGTCGTCGCTCACCGTCGCCTGGCCTGGCTACGGAGAGTTCGTCGTTCGTTTCGACCGCTCGCCGGAGTTGGACGTCGCCCGGAACGATGTCGATGAGCTGGAAGCCGCCATCTGTTGCTGCCAGTCGGCCCTCCCCATGGCCCTCCCCTTGCTGGGGCTCGAACCGTTGCATGCCAGCGCGGTTGCGACCTTCGCAGGGGCCCTTTTACTGGTCGGGCCGTCAGGTTCGGGCAAGACAACCCTGGCCACCACCCTTCTGGGCCGAGGTCACGCCCTAGTGGCCGACGACGCGTGCGCATTCGACGATGATGGCCGCCTGTGGCCCGGCCCGCCACTGATGAATCTCCGGCCCGACGCCGCCGCCGGTCGCGTTGCCGGAAAGGTTGTCGGGCCCTATAACGAGAAGCTGGCCATGATGCCTACGCGTTGGTGCCCAGCGCCCACGGGGGTCGCGGCGGTGGTGATGCTGGAGCCGGAGCCCGGGACGGATCTCATCTTCCGGGCTCTCAGCGCGAGAGAAGCCCTGCCCGCGGTCCTCGCCCACGTGCGGACGCCGTCCGTGTTCGTCGATCGTCGGCGATCTGCCCAGTTACGCCTGGCAGCCCGCCTGAGCACGGGCCATGTGGCGACGATGTCCTACGACCAGGGTCGGCATTCTGCTAGTGAGACCGTCGACGCCATTCTGGCTGGTCTGGCAGGGTGCGTACCTACTCCCGCTCAAGGATCAGCCTCCACCTGAACATCGCCCGTTGGGGCCACTCTTGAGCCATTGCCGGGCCTTCCCGGGCACCACGTGGCCCCGTGCCACCCAGGTCGCCGCCCAAACAACCCACCCCCGCCAGCCGTCGAGGACGGGCATCCAGCGGTCGGTGCCCTCCGGCCAGCCCACTTTGGCCACCCGCAAACTGCGGGTCACTGTGGCGACGACGTTGGCTTTCCGTGCCACCTCCCACACCACATCCCAGTCGTCGACCTGCGCAGCCAGTGCACCGACCGTCTCGATCCAACTCGTCCGCTCGAACTGGTGGCCGGCGGCATGCACGGCCAAGTACACGAGCAGGGGGCCTGAGGCCGGCTCCCACAGCCCGTGCGTGCCCCGAGTGGCTCCTTCCCACAAGGCGCGCTCGAGCTCTCGAAGCAGGAAAGCAGGAACCGGCCCAGCGTGGATCCCCCAGTGCAGGTCGACGGAGACTCCCTGCCACTCGTACGTCGATGTCCGATCGAGCCACCAGAGTGTCCCGCGATCGGGGGGCCGGCCGGTCGACGCCAGTAGCCGGCGGGCAACTTCGCTCCCGTCAGCAGGTACCAATAGGTCGATATCGCCGCTGACGTAGGCGGCGGGCGTGTCGAAGATCCGTTCCTGAAGTGGTGGACCCTTGAGCACCATGACCGGCACCCCTTGGCGATCGAGGTCGGCGGCGAGGTCTCTCGCCACCGAGATGACCCGAAGGGCACGCACCGTGTGAGACAAGGAGGGCGGCGTGCGAACCGGTGCCTGGTCGGACGATCCGGGTTGATTGCCCACTACAGCCAGGACGCGACTGGCCACGCTCACCGGCTGACCTTCCAGCTCAGCCTCTCGACCTTGTCCCACGGTCCCTTCCAGTCCGCTGCCGCCCCTTCGACCTGCCATCCCGGAGCCGTGAGGTGGACCTCCAGGGGCATCGGCTCCAACCGGGCCTGGGGCACGAGCCGGAGGGTGAGCCGGCCGTCCCGGACCGCGCGGGGAATCGTCGTGGTGAAGCTGAGCTCCCGCTTTTGGCCGGCGGCGACTGTGGTCACGTACTGGGAGAGGTTCAACCCGGACTCGGAGGTCGCGCCGGGCTGGTTCGCCCCGGCGGGGCCCCAGAGTAGGACCCAGGCCAGGTAGTCGCCCGGCTCCTTGGTGAACTCATCGGGTCCGAGGGCGTAGGAAGGGGGTGCGCCCGCCGGGGCCTGGTTGTCGACGACGACCGTGGTGGTCACGACCGCAGTGCCGTCCTTGTCCAACCTGACGTCCTGGCGAACGGTCGGCTTCACGTAGTAGTCGAGCTTCGTTGCGGTCCGGTTCTCAACCGCCAGGTGGAACGTCCGGTCGGCGTCCTTGGCCGCCGGCCCCCCGCCCAGGCCGGTCCGTACAAACGACTGCTCTTCGGCGGCGACGGCGCTCCACAACCGCAGGTGACCTCCACCGGAGGCCCGGCCCAGGGCGGCCCCCAGGCCCAGCAGGTCCCGGTCGCCGCTCGAGAGCCGATCGATGATGGCGCCGACAACGTCGTCGAGGCGTTCCCTGCGCCCACTCTGGCTATCGGTGGGCCCGAGACCCTCGTAGAGGTCGTGAAGCAGGATCCGGGCGACATTGTCGGCCGACACCGACTCGTCCACACCGGTCACCGATACCGGCCCCACGACCCGAAGCAACTCGGCCAGCCCGGGGACGTCGATGGCCAGCACACCGTCGATCGTCTGACCGGTGGCCTGGTGGTACATGTCAACCATGGCCCGGCCGCTCCACTCGAAGTCGGCAGTCGCGTTGACGGACTGCCACAGGGCGGTGGGCCGGATCGCACCGAACACCTCCTGGGTGCCGGGCGGGATCGGAGTGGGAGCGGGCTCCTTCAGCCCGAGCTCGGCGATGCTGCCCCGGCGCTCGAACTGGAACCGACCGCCGGTGAGGTGGAGCACCCCGTAGGACAGGATGTCGCCCTGATCGCGCATTTCTGCGTTGTTCTCGATGGCCAGCAGGTACCGGCGGTCGCCGTCACCCCCGAAGAAGCCATGGGACGCCCCGAGAGCATCGGAGGCTTGGCCGAGATTGGTGGCCGCGGTCCCGGCGACCTCGTCGAGGCGACGACGAGCGCTGCCGAGGGGCCCCCAGAGCCCGGCCGGCGAGCGCTGCATCTTTTCGAACACTCGCGCCGCCCGTCCGGTCTCGGTCGAGATCAGCGGCAGGCTGTCGAGGGGGATGGCGCCCTCGCGAAGCTGGCCCCGATCGGGCAGGGATTGCACCCGGTCGATGAGGGCAACGGCGGTGGCCGACCCCCGGCGGGCGTCGTCGACGAGATCGAACAGCCCAGCCCGTTGCCGACGGAGGAAGGGGACGAACTGGGCGGCCCAGAGAACCGGGGAGTGCCCGATTCGACGACGGGCCGAGGCCAGTTGGGCCTCGGCACTGGCGATGGCGGCCCGGTTGGTGGCCCGCTGCTCGGAAGTGGTGAACGACGACGGATCGACGACCTTCTGCAACTGGGCCTGCGCGGCCAACACCTCGGCCCGAGCGGGCCGGAGATCGCTCCACGCCGACGCGCCGGCCACGCCGAGGAGGCATCCCAGCACGACCAGCAGACCGAGGACCACGCGCTTGCGGTGCCCTGCAGCCACGGCGCGCCGGTAGCGGCGGGAAATGCGGCGGTACCACGATCGCGGGCTCCACCACGGACCGCGAGAACGACGGCGCCGCTTCCGCACGACGTGCTCCCCCGTCTCCGACCCGACCACGGGTTCACCTGGGTGCACGGGTCGGGATGCTAGGCGACGGACTTAGCCGCTCGGCCGCAGTCGAGACAGCCGGCCGGGTCAGCGATCTCGAGCCGACTGGAGTTGTGGAATTGGGTCCGACAGCTCAGTCTCGATCGCCTGGCGACAATGACGGACGGTCAGGCCCAGGGCGCAAGCGATGGTGGCCAGACCGACCACCGTCACTGCGACGGGCGCGATCGTGCCCGTCGACTGGCGGTCGAACACACCGCTGCCTGCGGGAACGGAAGGGCCGTTGGGGTTTCCTTCGACAACAACCGGTTCCGGGACCAGACCGGCCACCCGAGCGCCACACGGAGCCGACGAGCAATCCGAGCTCTGCGCAGCCACAGCCACTCCCGGGAGCAGGGTCATCAGGAGAGCGGTCAAAAGGGCTGCCAACGCTGCTAGTACTCGTCGAATCAATGGAGGTCCCCCGTGCCCCAGCCTAAACCTCGAGCGATCAGGTCCAACGGTAGCAGCGGCCCCACGCCGGATCATCCGCGACCGAGCAAGCTGTCCCAGAGTCGCCCCGTCGGCGTTCGCGTCACACGCACCCAGAGCGACTGTGCCCGGTCGGACGGAACGGGGCCGGTGGCGTGATTGGCGTCGGGTAGAGAAAGGCCGCGGGTGTCGCTTATCCGCCATCCGGACGACACCGAGACGGTAACCCGTCCCGCTTCGGACAAGGAGCCGAGCTCGGGGAGGACGTCGAGGCGGTACCAGCCCCCGTGGCCGAGAGTGATCTCACCCGCCATGTCGAAGCGCAGGGTATGGGCCTCCGACGGCGGCACCCCGAGCACGGCGGAGCCGGTCCGGCGTCCGAGATCATCCCCGGTGCGCAACGGCTGCGACTTCCCGTCTACGGCGGCGGAGGTCGTTGGGAATGGGCTGTAGACCGAGACCGAGGTCTGGCTCCCGGCGGCCGGGTTCGGACCCTCTCCCCCGCTCGCGGAAACAGGTGCGTCATTGCGTAGGGTGACGGCTACCTGCTCACTGACGTGCGTCTGTTGCGGCCCGGGGTCGAGGCGAACGTCGTAGTTCACCTGGCCGTGCAGGTAGCGATCGGCCCCGCCGGACGGGATATTCTCGCCGACCACGATGACGGAGTCGCCGCGAATCGCCGGGACCTCACCGGTGGCTCCCAGGCGCGAGAGCAACGCCTCCTCGCCGGGGCGGGCCAGATACGCCATCAGGTGGCCGCCCCTCACCGCGTCGGCCAAGCCGGCGACAACGTGTCGGCCGGTACCCAGATCGGCCGTGACCGCTTTTCCCCACACGGCCGTCGACACCCGGCTGATCGACGTCCGGGTGACGACGTCGGCAACGTTGGCGGCAGGCACCGGATCGGGCTCGCCCACGACGCTGACCGGCCCTGATAGCCCGGTGAGCGCAGACAGACCGGTTTCGTCCACGCAGATCACGCCATCGACCCGGTCACCGGGCGAGGGGGTACCGCTGAGGGCCCGGGCCACCGTCGGAAAGTCGGGCGAAGAGATGGCGGCGGCGGAAGCCGGCATCGGCGGGCCGGCGCTGCCAATCGGCTCGAGCCGCAAGTGGCCGCTCTCGGCCACCAGCTCGTCGCCCTGCACGACGGGACCCGCGGTGGCACTCCCGGATGGGTCGCCGCCCCGGACCATGAGGAGATAGCGGCGAGGCCCGTCGGTGCCCAGTAGTCCCGGAAGGGTGCGGGCCGTCTCCGCCATGAGCGTGGCCGTGCGAGCCTCGGTCCCGGTCAGGGCGACAAGATCCCGAATCGGCTCTCGAAAGCGGTAGATGAGGTAAGGCCGGTCGGCAGCGCCGAGCCGGGTCCGAGCTTGAGTCAGAGCCCGAGCGGCGTCGTCGAGGACGGGGCTCAACCGGGCCAACTGGTCGGTGTCGACCGACCCCGCTGAGACCGGCTCCCCGCCGGCGTCGGCCAGGGCGATCACTCGAGCACCCTTGGCGGCGAGATCGGAGCCGGTTGCAGCCAAGGTTCGTGCCGCCCGCAGGTTCGACGACACCCCGGGGACGAGGAGTCCCAGCGAGGCCAGGCCGCCGTCGAGGCGGCCCTGGGCCCGGCGGAAGAGCACTTCGGCCCGTTCGAGGTCGGCCCGGGTACTCCCGGGGTCGGCGGCTCCGGCGGCATGGAGGGCGGACGTGGCGGCATCGGCGCCCTCTTGCGCCGGGCCGGCGGCAGTGACCATGGCCACAATCGCCGGCGCGCTCAGCAGCACCACCAGTCCCATTCCGCCTGCGAGACCGAACCGAAGCCACCCCGGGAACCGTCCTGCCGGCTCGGGGTACACCGTGGCCCGGCTCGTCACCACGGCGAGGGTGCCGAGCGTCAGGATGGCGGCTCCGCAGGCCGCCCAGGGGCCCAGCACCTGGCGGCCGGCCAGCACAGCCAGGACGCTCAGCACGACCTGAACGCCGATCAGGATGCCGACGGCTCGCCCCGGGCCGACGCCCAAGGCCACCAGGCGGTGGGAGAGGTGATCTTTGCCTCCGGTGGACACGGAGCGCCCGCGACGGAGACGAGAGAGGGTCACGGTGGTGGTATCGAGCACGGCAAGACCCAACAGGATGATGGGGACCACGAAGCTGACAGGGGGTGCAAGCCCCGGGCTCACGTCGATGGCGAGCACGGCCAGCGAAAAACCAAGGAACAGGCTGCCGGCGTCGCCCATGAAAATCGAGGCGGGGCGGCGGTTGTAGACGAGGAAGCCGCAGCAGGCGCCGGCAAGGCCCGCCGACACGGTGGCCACCACCACCTGGCCGTCGAAGATGGCCAGGAAGAACACACCCGTAGCCACCGTTCCCGCCACACCAGTGGTCAGTCCGTCCATGTTGTCGAGAAGGTTGAGGGCATTGGTGATGCCCAGGATCCACACCATGGTGAGGATCATGTCGATCACGGTGATGCCCGTGGCATGGATCCGAAGGCCTACGGCCACCGCCAGACCCGCAGCCCCGGCCTCGGCCAGGAACCGAACCCCGGGCGGAACGTTGCGATCGTCGTCGAGCAGGCCCACGGCACCGAGCGTCACCGCCACCAGGCCGAGCGCCGCGGCACGGCCGCCCAGGCCGGGGAGAAACAGCAAGGCCACAAGCACGCCGGCCATGATCCCCACCCCCCCGAGGTAGGGCACCGGCGTTACATGGCTCTTGCGGTGATCGGGGTGGTCGACGATGTTGGCGCTGAGAGCCAAACGACGAAGCAGTGGCGTGCCGCCGATGGTTACTGCCAGGGCAGCGAGAAAGGCGTAGACCCAGGGCGGGTCCACGTTCAGTGCGCGAGGGCCGCGATCGCCGCCCGCTCGTTCTCCGCTTCAGCGATTGTCTCGGTGAGGATGTCGTCGAGAGACCGGGTGGGCCGCCAGCCCGTCAACGCTTGCACCTTGGCCGTGTCGGGCACGCGTCGGCGCATGTCCTCGTAGCCGTCGCCCGGGTAGGCCTTGTCGTAGGGGACCATCTCGATGGCCGACTTGTCTCCGGTGCGCGCGGCGATCCGCTTCGCCAGCTCGAGGATCGTGACCTCCTCCTGGCTGCCGACGTTGAACACCTCGCCGTTGGCATCCGGGTTGGCAAGGAGGTGTACCAGGCAGTCGACCACATCGGCGACGTGGCCGAAGCAACGACTCTGCAGACCGTCACCGAACACGGTGAGCGGACCGCCGGCCACCGCCTGGCGAACCAATCGCGGGATGACCATGCCGTAGGC
>JALZAH010000454.1 GCA_030948425.1 Actinomycetota bacterium | reverse complement strand
GGCCTTCGGCCGGTTGAGCGGCGTCCTCGGCTTTGCCCGCCGCCACGCCCGGGCCATCAACGTGTTCTCGGGAATCGTCCTTGCCGCCCTCGGCGTCCTGCTCCTCACCGACAACCTGCACGTCCTGTCCACCTGGTTCGCTGACGTCCTCAACGGCCTCGGCCTCGGGCGGCTGTCCACCGTATGACCAGGAAGCGCCGGATGGCAGTACCGGGCGGCACCCCAGTAGCGTTGCGGCGGTCGTGATGGGTCCTGCGATCCGCTTCCGCTCAGCCGTCGCCCTCGTGGGTCGGTTCCCCGTCCTGGCCGGCGTCGATCTCGACGTGGCCAGGGGCGACGTCGTGCTGCTCCAGGGGGCGAACGGGGCCGGCAAGACCAGCCTGCTTCGGGCCTGCGCCGGGCTGTTGCGCATCGCATCGGGCTCGGCCGAGGTTCTCGGTGCCGACGTGATCGCCGATCCTCGAGCGGTCCGGCGCCACACCGGTCTGTTCGGCCACAGCACCGCCCTCTATGACGATCTGAGCGTCACTGACAACGTCCGCTTTGCCGTGCGAGCGGCCCGGGCGCCGCTGTCCGGTGTCGATGTCGCCCTCGACACTCTGGGGCTGACGGGCAGGCTCCGGCGGGCCCCGGTCTCGTCGTTGTCCGCTGGTCAACGACGCCGGACCGCGCTGGCCGCCCTGGTGGCCCGTGACCCGGCCCTGTGGTTGCTCGACGAGCCTCACGCCGGGCTCGATGCCGAGCACCGCGACCTCCTCGACCGCCTCGTCGGTACGGCGGCGGAGCGGGGCACGACGGTGATCCTGGCCTCCCACGAGCGCGACCGGGCCCGGGTCCTCGCCGATCGGATCGTCACCGTCGCCGGGGGGATGGTACTCCCCGAGCCCACCACGTCGGCGCTGGACCCTGAAACCGCCGTCGTGGTGGCCGGCGACCACGACCGGGTGGAGGTCTCCGGTGTGGGCTGACGCCACCCTGGTGGCCGGCAAGGACCTGCGGGTCGAGGCCCGGTCACGGGTAACGATCAACCAGGTGGCGCCCTATGCTCTCATCGTCTTGGTCCTGTTCGGTTTCGCCTTCGACCAGGACCGGTCACTGCTCATCCGCTCCGCCCCCGGACTGTTCTGGATGACCGTGCTGCTCTGCTCGCTGCTCGCCGTGCAACGCAGCTTCGCCGTGGAGGAGGCGGACGGAGCTCGCGACGGCCTGCGGATGTCCGGTCTCGACCCGGCGGGGATCTTCGTGGGCAAGGCCTTGGCGGTGGCCGCCGAACTGGTCGTCCTCGAGGTGCTGCTCGGTGCCGGCATCGTCGTGCTCTACGGCACCACCCTGCACGACCCGTTGCTGCTGATCGCCACCGCGGCGACGGCGACCGTGGGTCTGGCCGCCGCCGGCAGCCTCTACGCGGTGATGGCGTCAGGGCTGCGCGTGCGCGAGACGCTCCTGCCGTTGCTCGTCCTGCCGGTCGTCGCTCCGGTGCTCCTTGGTGCCACCGAGGCATGGCGGGTGGCGCTCGGCCTGTCGGCCGACGACGGCTGGAGGTGGCTGGCCCTGCTGGTCAGCTTCGCCGTCATCTACGTGACGTTGGGGGTCTTGGCCTTCGGGGCCTTGTTGGAGGAAGCATGAAGGCAACCCGTCAAGCCTCCACGGCCAACCGCACGACGCGCCTCATCGGCGTCGCCGCGCTGGTGACCGTGGCCGTCACCGCCTACCTGGGCCTGGTGGTCTCCCCGCCGGACGTGACCCAAGGTGAGCTGGTCCGGCTCATCTACGTCCATCCGGCCGTCGCCACGTGCTGTTACGTGGCCTTCGGGCTGTCTGCCCTGGCCAGCCTGGCCTACCTGTGGCCCCGGACCCGCAGCCGGCGCTGGGACGCCCTGGCCGGCGCCTCCGCCGAGGTGGGGGAGCTGTTCTGTGCCATCACCCTGGCCACCGGTTCCATCTGGGGCCGAGGGTCGTGGGGGGTGTGGTGGACCTGGGATGCCCGCCTGACCCTCACCGCCCTGCTCTTCGCCGTCTTCGCCGGCTATCTGGCCCTGCGCCGGGCGGGGGGTGATCCGGCCGGTCGGGCCAAGCGGGCGGCCCTCACGGCCATCGGCTGCGCCCTGGTCATCCCCATCGACCACTACGCCACCACCTGGTGGAAGACCCTGCACCAGGGCAACACCCTGCTGCGCACAAACCCGCTGATCCACGGGTGGCAGTTGGCCACCATGGGCCTGTCGTTCCTGGCGTTCGGGCTCGTCACGGCCTGGCTGATCATCCACCGCTACCGCGTCGAGCTCCTCGAGGACCGAGATGAGTCCCACGGCCTCGCCGCCGCCATAG
>JALZAH010000447.1 GCA_030948425.1 Actinomycetota bacterium | reverse complement strand
GACCGTGACGACGTCGGCTACGTCCTCGTCTTCGAGAATCGGGGCGAAGCCATGGGCGTGACCCTGCACCACCCGCACGGCCAGATCTACGCCTATCCCGAGGTGCCGCCCCGTCCACAGTTGGAGTTGGCCACGGCGTCGGCGTACCTGGCCGAACACGGTGCCTGTGTGTTCTGCGACGTCGTCGCCCGGGAACGGGCTGACGGTGTGCGCATCGTCGCCGAGAATCCCGGCTTCGTGGCCTTCGTGCCCTTCGCGGCGCGCTACCCCTACGAGGTCCACGTGGTGGCCCGCCGCCACACCCCGAGCGTCGTCGACCTCTCCGCCTCCGAGCGCTTGGCCTTGGCGAAATTACTCAAGGTCGTGCTCGGGGCTTACGACAGCCTGTTCGACTTCCGTCTGCCCTACGTGATGGCCATGCACCAGGCACCGGCCGACCGCGCCCGGTGGGAATCGGTGAGCCATCTCCACCTGGAGTTCATGCCGCCCCATCGCACGGCGACCAAATTGAAGTTCCTCGCCGGGTCGGAACTGGGCGGCGGGGCCTTCATCAACGACACCAGCCCGGAGGTCACGGCGGCGGCCCTGCGCGCCGCGGCACCACCGCCCGGGTAAACCGCGACCTCGACACAGGTCAGCCGTCGTTGGATACCACGGGAACACCACACAGCTCGCCCAGGCAGCGCTTGATCTCCTCGTTTCCGGCCAACACATCGATGGCTCGGGCGAGCGTGGGATCGAGCGGAGCGACCGCGACTTGCGAGATCATCGGATGCTCGGGGCGACGATCGAGTTCCTGGTCGCCCAAGAGCACCTCGGTGAGCTTCTCCCCCGGACGCAGTCCGGTGTACGTGATATTCAGCGTTCGCTTCGACCGGCGGGCCATCAGTCGAGCGATATCGTCGATGCGAACCGGGCTGCCCATGTCGAGCACCAGGACTTCACCGGCGCGGCCGATGGCGCCGGCCTGGATCACCAATTGCACGGCCTCTTCGACGGTCATGAAATAGCGGGCGACATCGCGGTGGGTGACGGTCATCGGCCCACCACGGTCGATCTGTGCCTGGAACGTGGTGAGTACCGAACCCCGGCTTCCCAGAACGTTACCGAAGCGGACACTGAGGCAAGTGGTGGCGGAGACCATGGCGAAGTGGGCGGTCAGCCGTTCGGTCACGCGTTTGCATTGCCCGAGGACGCTGACCGGGTCGGCGGCCTTGTCGGTGGAGATGTTGACAAAGCGTTCGACACCGCAACCCACGGCGGCGAGCAACAAATCCACGGCGCCCCAGACGTTTGTCTTGACCGCCTCGCTCGGGTGACGCTCCAACAACGTGAGGTGCTTGAGGGCAGCAGTGTGAAAGATCACCTCGGGACGGCGCGTGCGCAGCACGGTCTCTACTGCCTCACGATCACGTAGGTCGACCAGCACCAGGTCAGGCGAGTCGAGTAAGGCTCGCCCGTCAATCGATAGTTGAACCGCATGCAGGGCGGATTCATCATGGTCGACCATGATGAGCTCGGCTGGGCCAAAGCAATAGATCTGTCGGCACAATTCGGCCCCGATCGACCCGCCTGCGCCCGTGACCAGCACCCGCTTGCTCGTGAGATACCCGGCGATCGCGTCCAGGTCAGTGTGGATCTCGTTCCGGCCCAAAACTTATGCCTGGCTCAGATCGCGGATTTCGTCCACACTGACCGGGCCGCCGAACAGCTCACGCACCGTGGGCAGGACCTTCACGTCGAGCCCGATCGACGTGGCCAGCTCACTGACCTCGGCGACCAGCGTGGCAGGCGCGCTCGGGATGGCGATGAGCACTCCATCGGCGCGAAACCGTGTGGCGGCATCGGCCAGGCAGGACCGCCTGCCGACGACGGGGACGCCGAGGATTCGAAGGTGGCGCTTCGCAGGATCGTCGTCGACGAGCACGACGGGCACGTACGGGCTGTCCGGGTCACGCAGCATTGCGGTGATCACCTGTCCGGCGCCCTCGCCAGCGCCGAAGACGAGAAGCCGTTTGCAGTCGGCTCCGCCTGGCCGACGTTGGCGCTCGAGCACGAGCCGCCACGCGTAACGGACCCCGGCCATGAGCACCAGAGCGATGACTCCTCCAGCCAGCGGGACGCTACGGGGGACCATGAGGTCTCCCCGGACCCAGAGGTTCGCCATGAACAACAATGCGGTGGCGATGATCGTCGATCGGACCAGCCCGGCTACCTGGTCGAAGCTCCCGAAACGCCACCTTCCGGTGTACAGACCGGAGAACATGCCCGCCATCACCTGGGTGAGAAAGGCCAGAGGGAGCAGGCCGATCAGGCCGCGCCAATCGGCGTTCCCCGGATGCAGGTCAAACCGCAGCACCAAGGCCAGCGCCAGAGCGAGCGACCAGGCGGCGAGGTCGAGGGCGCCCTGCAGCAGCAACTCCCGTCTCACCACCAGTGCTCCCACGCGCCAACACCGTACTCAATGTCCCTCCGGCGCAGGACATCCCGACGCTGGTCGACGATCAACCCTTGACCGCCTCAATTCTCCGAGACGGTACCTGGAGTTACAATGGATACTTCTTTTCCCCAGGCGGACATTCGGGGCCGAGTGGCCTGACATCCCGGTCATCCCTGTTTCTCCGTAGACAGCCGTCCGCCACACACGATGACCGACCACGAAGACCTTCCCCCGACGGCGTCTCGGCGCCAGCCTCGTCCGGATGCCGCCGTGGCCGCGGCCGCCGCCGAACACGGTGGACGCGTCCTCCTCCAAGTTCGGTCGGGGGTAACCGCGTCGAACGCCACGCTCGGAGACCAGGGCGACCGCGCCGCCCACACCGCCATCGTGGCGGCGCTGTCGGCGGCGTGCCCGACCGACGCCATCCTCTCCGAGGAGGCAGCCGACGACCAGGCCAGGCTGGTGGCCGATCGGGTGTGGATCGTCGACCCCCTCGACGGCACCAGGGAGTTCGCCGAGCTGGGGCGGGTGGATTGGGCCGTGCACGTGGCCCTCGTCATCGGGGGTGACCTCGTAGCCGGAGCGGTGGCGCTCCCCGCCTTGGGCGTCACCCTGGGCACCGGGTCGCCGCCGGCCCTGGCGCCGCCCCACGACGGGCCGCCGCGGATGGTGGTGAGCCGTACCCGGCCCCCCGCCCTCGCCGTCCACGTGGCCACCTGCCTCGGAGCCGAGACCGTGCCCCTGGGCTCGGCGGGAGCCAAGGCCATGGCCGTGGTGCGGGGGGACGCCGACATCTACCTGCA
>JALZAH010000446.1 GCA_030948425.1 Actinomycetota bacterium | reverse complement strand
TGCCGAAGTTGGTGGCGCTGTCGGAGCCGCCGGACCCGTGGATGTACCAGATGCTGCTGCCGGGCCGGAACACCGACACGTCGGTCTTGCCGTCGCCGTCGAAGTCGGCGGGAGGCCGGCGCACCGGACCGCACGAAGCGATGTAGACGAACTGGGCACTACTGAGCTGGGTGGCCGCGCCGGCGATGACGGCGATTGCGGTGGCATTCCCAGTGGCGCCCGCCGCGAACTCGCGCACCTGGTTCCCCGCGTTCACCACGAACACGTTCCCCGACGAATCGACATCGATCCCGAGGGGCGCGGCGAGACCGGTGGCCATACCCGAGATGGTGTTGATCAGGGCGCCGCTCGGCAGGGAGTACTCGGTGATGCTGTTGTTGTCGTTCGACACGTACAGCGTGGTGCCGCGGATGGCGAGGCCCTCGGGGGGCGCAGGCGTGGTGATGGTGAATATGGGTGCGACGTTGGTGGGCGAGGCGTAACTGGACGGCGGTGGCGGCGCGAACTCGAGCACCTTGTTGTTCAAGTTGGCCACGAAGATGTTTCCTGACGAGTCGACAGCCAGCCCGAAGACGGCGTCGAGGCCGGTGTTCGCCCCGGCAATCACCGCAACCGGGGCGACATTGTTGATGCCAGGGGCCAGAGGGAGGTTGAACACCGAGATCGACTGAGGCCCTGATGACCCCCCGCCGGCGAACGGCCCGTTGGCCACGTACAGCTTGTTGTTCTTGACCACGATGCCCTGCGGGCTGGAGAGACCGGTGTTGCCGCCAACCAGCCTGGAGATCGGGGCGACGTCGCCGCTGGCCCCTGGCGCGAAGACGGCGATGGCGTTGGGGTTGGGCAGGGCGACATAGGTATTTCCGCTCGAGTCCTGAGCGATCCCAGAGAGTGTGTCCAGGGTGCTGTTCGCCTGGCCGCCGACGATCACCGCAGGAGCGACGTTCCCGTTCGCTCCCGAGGCGAACTCGACCAGCTTGGTCGTTCCCGCCGACCCGCTGGACGACACGTAGATCGGGATGCAAGTCGCCGCAGCCGCCGGCGCTACCGGGCCCGCGAAAACGGCGCTCAGCGTCGCTCCCATCGTGGCCACCGCGAACACCACGCCCGCCAGCCCCCGTGAAATCCTGGTTCCCCGCATGTTGTCTCCCCCTCGTTTCCTTCAAGGCTACCCCTCTCCCCGTTGGTCGCGCCCGAGAAAAGAACGTCGGCGCCGTTTCCTGTATCACGACGAGCCCGGGGCGGCTCTGGAAGGAGGAGCACGAGCCAGGAGAGGCACATGAGTGAGCAGGAGGCCATCGAGGCCGAGGTCATCCCCCTGAGGCTCGACGAGAAGCCGGTTTTGTTCATCAGCCACCGCCATGCCGACCGGCCCATCGCCGACACCCTTCGCAAGTTCGTGCAGGCTCGCACAGGCGGGCGGATCAGCGTCTACCAGTCGTCGTCCGCCGACGCCGAAGGACCGAAGCAGGGAAAGAACCTGAGCCAAGAGCTGCGCCGGGCGCTCTGGCATGCCGGAGCCGTCGTCCTCATCTACACCAACCACGAGCAGGACTGGTCCTACTGCATGTGGGAGTGCGGGGTCGCCCAACTCCCCGAGCCATCAGACACGAGGACAGTCGTCCTGCAGTGCCTCGACCAGTTCCCTGACGTCTTCTCAGACCAGGTCCGAGTCGGTCTTCGCAACGAGCAGGAGATAGAACGGTTCGTCAACGAGCTGTTCACCGAGCCCTCGTACTTCCCGAAGCTCGGGGGGGCCGTCACCGACTTCGGAGCGGGTGGCCAGCTCGTGAAGGATGCCGCCCACGATCTGTTCACCGAGCTCCAAAACGTGCTCCCGCTCCCGACTCGCGGGAGCGCTGACGACGAGTGGCCCGGCTACCCGCAGATGACCATCGAGCTGACCGACGAGCAGTTGACGCGCATCCACGACGCTCAGGACTCGAACGACGACAAGCTTGCATCCGCCCGGCAGGTGGTGGTGGAGGAAGCCGTCGTCACCGGCGGCGACTCACAGATCGGCAGCGTCTTCGGGGTGAACGGCTTT
>JALZAH010000422.1 GCA_030948425.1 Actinomycetota bacterium | reverse complement strand
CGACCACCCCTGCCGGCTACGCCAATCTGCTGGCCTGGCTGGGCAGCTTCGGGACCATCGCCGTGATAGGGGTCGAGGGAACCGGCAGCTACGGCGCCGGTCTCGCCCGTCACCTGGCTGGCGCTGGTGTGGCCGTGGTCGAGGTCGACCGCGCCGACCGGGACGAGCGGCGCCGGGCGGGCAAGTCCGACCGTCGAGGCGATCCGGGCCCTGATGGTCGCCAAGCGCTCCGCCCGAGGAGAGCGGACCCAGACGATCAACCAGGCCAGAGCGCTCGTGGTCACCGGTCCCGACGATGTCCGTGCCCGCTTCGCCGCCCACACCACGGCAGGGCTGGTCAGCGACCTGGCGGCCCTGCGGCCCCGTCCCGGCGACGTCGTGGGCTACTCGACGAGGATCGCCCTGCGAGAGCTGGGCCGGCGGGCCGAGTTCCTCGGCGACCAGATCGACCGTCTCGACGAGCTCATTGTCCCCCTCGTGGCCGCTCGCGCCCCCGGCCTGCTCGCCCTCTACGGCGTCGGCCCTCACAGCGCCGCCATCCTGCTCATCGCCGCGGGAGACCAGCCCCAACGGCTGCGCTCCGAGGCCGCCTGGGCGCACCTCTGCGCTGCTGCGCCGATCCCCGCTTCTTCGGGCAAGACCAAACGGCATCGGCTCAAACCCGGCGGTGACCGCCAAGCCAACCATGCCCTGTGGCGGATCGTGTTCACCCGCATGGGCTCGCACCCCCCGACACGCGCTTACGTCGAGCGACGCGCCAAAGAGGGCCTCTCGAAGACCGAGATCATCCGCTGCTTGAAGCGCTACGTCGCCCGCTAGGTCTACCCCCACCTCCGCCCCGCCGCCGCCTGACGCACACCCCCCTGTCGGGGACGGCCTGACCCCATTAACCGGCTGCCGCAACCTGCTGGCCTGCGAACGATTTGTCGGCCGTCCTCGACTATCACCACGACCTGCTGGCGCACGACCTCATAAGAGCTTGCCCTCGCATCAAGAGTGGCCCATCCCTGTCTTGTCGGCCATCCCAGCATCACCGCCCACGACCCATCCCCTCACCGGAAGGACCACATGCAAACGATCGCCGTCGAAGTCGACACCGGTTCCGCCAGCGCCCGAGGACGGCCCCCTGACCGGATCTGGCTGGTCCGCCTTCGCCGCGGCGAACGCAGCATCATCACCACCATCGGGTTGTCTCGCACCAGCGCTGAGCACCTCGCCGAACAGATCACCAACCTCCTCGCCGAACCCGAAAAAGGGGGTTGACAAGACATAGGAGCATCGTTCTCTCGCCGCGGCGGCGGTACGAGGGGCTATCCCCCCACGGCCGACGGAGGGGCTATCGCCCGACCGCGAGACCACGGCCGGCTGGGCTCCACCACCGACCCAGTGGCCTCATCCGGGCCTACGCCACCGTTGTCCGTGAAACGGTCAGCGCTGTGGCACGCTTGTGGCACGCCAGTCCATACCCGCCGGGGGTAACGGCGCCATAATATGCCTTTGACCAGCACTTTTGAGAGCGAGCGACGGGAATCGAACCCGCGTTCTCAGCTTGGGAAGCTGATGTTCTGCCTCTGAACTACGCTCGCCGGTTCCTACCGGAGCCCTACTGTACGCCAGTGTCCCGGCTCCGGGCGACCGATGCGAATGTCCTCATCGCGTCACATGGCTCTGGAATGCTGGGACGGTCACCAGCGAGACGGCGGAGGCAGCGATGAGCAAGAGATCCAAGAAGCGAAGGACCGACCGGCACACCTACCCGGGGTCCACCGGCGGCAGGTTGCGGCCCGGTCAGGGGACCGGTCCGTCCATCTCCATGTTGGTCCTGGCCGGCGGGGGGGCGGCCGCCCGAGGACAGGATGCGGTCTTCGAGGACGCCTCCCTGGCCCTGTTGGCGCGCGCCGATGCCCTGGGCACCGACACCGTCGCCGCCGTGGTCGGCGAGGTCTTCGGCAGCGTGCTGGGGAAGGTCTTCGAGCACGGCTGGCAGCCCCGGGAGGTGGTCAGGGCGTCGCGCCGTCGACGCTCCAGCCGTCACACCGAGCTGCTGATCACCGCCATGGGCGCCGAGGTCGCCTGGCGGGAGGCGAAGGGGGCCACGGCGCCGCCGGCGTGGCGCGACCAGCTCGACGAGCTCGAGGTGGCCCCGTGGTGGGGTGGGGGGCCGGACTGGCTGGACCCGTGGGCCCGCCGGGCTCGCCTGGGCTGGCCGGAGGGCCTCATGATGGCCATGGAGACTCTGGGCGTGCTCATGACACTCCCCGACCTCGAGGCGCTCCTTCCGCCACCCTCACAGTGGGCCGGGTGGCGACCCACCGCCGCCAACCGGGACGCCGACGACCCCATCCTGGCCAAGGTGAGGGCCCTGTTGGCCAAGGCGGAGTCGACGTCGTTCGACGCCGAGGCCGAGGCACTGAGCGCCAAGGCCCAACAGTTGATGGCCCGCCATGCCATCGACGAGGCCATCGCCCGCAGCGCCAGCGGCCGTAGGGTGGAGAAGCCGGCCGCCCGCCGTTTCGCCGTCGATGACCCGTACGCGTCGGCGAAGTCCCGCCTCCTCTCGGCCGTCGCCGCTACCAACGGCGGCCGCAGCATCTGGTACGAGGAGTTCGCCCTCATGGCGGTGGTCGCCTTCGAAGCCGACCTCGACGCCATCGACACGCTGTTCACCTCGTTGTTGGTGCAGGGG
>JALZAH010000403.1 GCA_030948425.1 Actinomycetota bacterium | reverse complement strand
GGATGTCCTTGATCCCGGGTATGGCGGTGGCGATCACCTCGAGGGTCCCGGTCGATGTCAGCCGCTTCGATATCCGTCGCATCCCGTGATCCTCGAGGTACTCGAGGAGGGCGTCGTCGGGGGTGAGGGTCCGGGCAGAGACCGCCGCCCCGCCCCCGCCGGGAACGCTCTCCCCCGCAGGTAGGAGGATGGTGGGTCGGTAGCTGAGATCCTCGGGGCGGCCGAACATGACCGGGAGCCCACTCTGTCCCTCGACCTCGACGATCAGGGTGTTGAGGCCGGCCCGGGCGGCCATGAGAGCCAGGGCTCCGGAAACGGTCGTCTTGCCGACCCCCCCTTTGCCGGCGACGATCATCACCCGCGCCTGCGTGCAGAACGCGCGAGGGTCCACATGTCTCCCAAGGGGTCCGGGGCGACCTGGGACGGCTCACCCGACTTCGGTGACGAGGTTAGGCGGCCCCGCCACGCTGTACGCAGCTGTGGTCGAGATCCGACCACGTCACGCGGTGCTAAGAGTGGCCTTCGTGGGAAAACCCAGTTCACCTCCGGCTTGCGCGTGGAGGAGGGACGTAACTGGGGGCTTGTCCGAACCCCGATCGGTCCGGTAATGTCCGGCCCGAACAAGGGGGGATCACGTGAGCGTTTTGCACGTAGAGGATCTCTGGCAGGCGAAAGCGTCGTGTCGTGGGCCACAGCATGCAGTTTTCTTTCCGCCTTCGCACTTCGAGCGCAAGGCTGACAAAGAGGCGCGGGAGGCTCGGGCCAAGCTCATCTGTGCCTCCTGCCCGGTGCGCCGTGACTGCCTTGATTATGCGTTGCGCATCCGAGAGCCGCACGGCATCTGGGGCGGCCTGAACGAAGTCGAGCGGCGTCAAGTCTTGGGGAGCTGACCGGCTCCCCGAGCGGTGGCGCTCCGCTTGGGCGTGACCATGAGGGAAGCGGATGATCGGGCCGGGGAGCGAAGTGGTCCGACTTCGGAGATCGCCGGTACGCTGCCGCGATGCCGTGGTTGGGCGAGCCCGTTCCATCACTGCCCTGCCGGAGGCTCCTGGACCTGGGTGAGCAGCAGGTTCGCCGGCTGGCTCGACACCCGAGGCTGCCGAACCCGTTCGGACTGCTGACCGGGCCGTTCGCGGTGGCCGGACGACCGCCGGTCCAGGTGATGGCGCCAGGGCCCAACTCGGCGCCACCCGCCGAGACGCCAGCCCCCGGCACCGATCACCTCGTGTGGCGAACGACCACCGTGCAGGGCCGGCCGACCACCTACGGAGTGGCAGGGTCGGGGATGCCGGTGTTGTTCCTGCATGGTTGGGCCCTGGGCCAGCACTCCTACAAGCGAGCCCTCAAGCGCCTCGTCCGTCTCGGTTGTCAGGTGTACGCGCCGGCCATGCCCGGCTTCGGCGGCACCGCTGACCTGCCCCGGAGGTCGGTGGACCTGGTCGGGTACGCGACATGGGTGCGGGCATTCCTCGATGCCGTCGGTGTGGTGGAGCCGGTGTTCGTCATCGGCCACAGCTTCGGCGGCGGGGTTGCCGTGCAGCTGGCCCACGACTACCAGGAGCGGGTCAGTTACCTGGTCCTGATCAATTCGGTTGGGGGCGCCACCTGGTTGCAGGCCGGGAGCCGGGTCCGGTCCATGGCTGAGCGGCCCCTGTGGGACTGGGTCCTGGCCTTCCCCGGCGACCTGTTCCCGCTCCGGGGTGTGGCCGGACTGAGTCGGGTCATGCTCGAGGACGCCCTACCCAACGTCCTGCACAACCCACTCGGCCTGTGGCGGGCCGGGCAGGTGGCCCGGCGGGCGGACCTGACCGCTGAGCTGCGAGAGCTGAAGGCCCGGGGCATGCCCATGGTTGCGTTGCGCAGCGACCAGGACAACATCATTCCCAAGGCCAGCTTCGAGGCGCTGTGTGCGGCCATCGGCTCGAGCGGTGAGATCGTCCACGGGCACCACTCGTGGCTGCTGGCCGACCCGGACACGTTCGGTGAGGTCATGGCCAACTCGCTTGCGGTGGCCCGGGAGGCGCGTCGCCTGGAGGGTGAGGTGCACGGACCTGGCCAGGTCGTCGACGCCTGAACCGGGCCCATGCGGGCTGCAAAGCGTACGGTGCCGCTCGTTCTGTGTGGCAAAAAAGCGCCGATGTGCGCATTTTCGCAACACAGAACGACAAACGGCGCTGGTATCGATGGGCCTCGCTCATGGCCACTCCGCCGGCCCGGTTACGACACCGGCAACCGGGGCCCCCCGATGCGCACGTCCCCCCGCCGGCGGGTGACCCCCGTGGCGTCGAGGTGGGAGAGCAACGCCAGCACGAACCGCCGCGACGACCCCAGGGCGTCGCGCACCTCGGCCACGGTGACACCGGTGGGACGGCCTTCGAGCAGGCCGCCCACCAGGCGGGCGGCGGCGTCGACGGCGGACGCTGCGAAGAGCACCCCACCGGCGTCTACCACCTGTCCGTGGCGGATGGCGGCGCGCACTGCGGCCCGGTCAGCGCCCAGGGCGTAGGGGTCTGGGGGCGACCAGGGCTGGGCGACCAGGGCGGCCATCCACGGCTCGTCGGCAGGGACGGGCGCGGCGCCGCCGACCGTGGCGAACCCAGCCTCCACCCGGATCCCGGCCACGTTCTCGAGTAGCGCTCGCCGGCGGGTGTCGAGACTGGCCACATCGAGGCCGAGGGGCCCGGCAGCGGCGACGGCGGCGGTCAGTTCGTCGAGCTGAGCGGCCAGCACGAGAGGGTCGACGACCCAGCGTCCGGCCACGTCGGGGACCCGGACGGTGCCGGTGAGGCGAGCCAGCAGGTCGGCTTCGACCCATCCCCGCTCTCGCACCACCCGCTCCGCGGAGCGGTCCGGGCGGGCCCGGGCGGCGGGCAGGACGGGGTCGACGTCGAGGATCTCCCCACCGCCGACGGTCTCGGCGCGGCCGTGCTCGCGCAGTACGAAGCGGTCACCGGGGAGCAGGGGAAGAGCGACGGGCAGATGGACCCGGACCAGGCCCTGGGCGCCGGGCTCGATGGCGTCGGGACCGAGGATGCGCAGGCGCGCCGCGTGTTCGCCCGTGCCTATGTGGATGGCCCAGGCGCCCCGCCGCGACACCGGGTGGTCGAGGCCGTCGAGCACTCTGAGGGAGGCATCGAAACGCCGGCAGGCGTGCCACTGCCCGGCGGTGATCACGGCGTCGCCCCGACCCAGGGAATGGTGGTCGGCGCCGGTTGTGTTGAGGGCCACCCGGTTGCCGGGACCGGCCCGGTCCCGGGGTTGATCGTGCACGTGGATGCCCCGTATCCGCAGGCGGGGACCGGGCACACCGGCGATCGGGCCGGTGGCCACCACCGGATCACCGACGCGGAACGACCCGCCGGCCAGAGTTCCGGTGACGACGGTCCCCGCGCCGCGGATGGGGAAGCACCGGTCGACCCACAGGCGGGGCCGGTTCCGGTCGGCGGCCGTGGGGGTCACCTCGACGAGATCGTCGAGGGCGGCCACCAAGGCGTCGAGGCCGTCGCCGGTCAGCGAGTCGACGGCGAGGAGAGGGGCGGCGTGAAGCAACGTGGGGGCCAACCGTTCCCTCACGTCGGCAATCACCGAGGCGGTGCGGACCGCACCGGCCGGGGCCGTCTTGGTGACCACCACCAGGCCGGCGTCCACGCCGAGGAGATCGAGGATGCGCAGGTGCTCCTCCGATTGCGGTTTCCAGCCCTCGGTGGCGGCCACGATGAGCAGGCAGGCGTCGACGGCGCCCACCCCGGCGAGCATGTTGCGCACGAAGCGGACGTGGCCGGGTACGTCGACGAAGCTCACCTCCCGCCCTGACGGCAGCGTGGCATGGGCGAAGCCCAGGTCGATGGTCAGGCCCCGGGTCTTCTCCTCGGCCCAGCGGTCAGGATCGGTGCCGGTGAGCGCAGCGACCAGGGTGGACTTGCCGTGGTCGACGTGGCCGGCGGTGGCGACGACATGCATGCCTGCGCTCAGCCGGGGGCCGAGTAGGCGAGGGAGTTGCCCAACTGCTCGTCGTCGGCTGGGTCGACGCTGCGCAGATCTGCAGTGGTCGCCGCGTCGCGCACCCGGTCCAGCACCGGCGGGTCCCATGACCGCAGCGCCCGGGACCGGTCGCCGGCCACGCGGACGCCAACCGACGGGATCCCCCGTCCGGGCAGTGAACCACCGCCGGCCACCGCCTCGGTGTCGACCACCGTGCCCCCGCAGGTGGCCGCCACCTTCTCGGCCCGTCGCCGCAGGTCGGCAACAGGGGCTGTGGCCATGGCCCACAGGGGCAGGGAGGCGGCGTCGCCGGAGAGGTAGGCCAGGGCGGTGCGCTGCGCCTCGGCCAGGACCAGCCCGCCGGCGCGCAGGGCCCGGGCCAGGGGGTGGCGGGCGCAGCGGGCCACCAGGTCGGCCGACCCGGCGATGATCCCGGCCTGGGGACCACCGAGGAGCTTGTCGCCGGAAAAGGTGACCAGGCCGGCGCCGGCGCCCAGGGTCTGGCGGGCCGCCGGCTCGTCGGTCAGCCACGCCGGTGCTCCGCTGGGCAACCACGGGCAGCGAGCGTCGAGGAGGCCAGAGCCGATGTCGGCGATCACCGGGACCCCCAGGCCGGCCAGGGCCTTCACACCGACGGACTCGGTGAACCCGGTGATCCGGTAGTTGGAGGGGTGGACGACGAGGATCAGGGCGGTATCGGCTCCGACGGCGGCGGTGTAGTCGGCCAGCCTGGTCCGGTTGGTGGTGCCCACCTCCACCAGGGTGGCACCGGAGGCGGCGAGGACCTCGGGGATGCGAAACCCGCCGCCGATCTCGACCAGCTGGCCCCGGCTGACGATCACCTGGCGGCCGGCGGCCAGGGCGGCGAGAGCCAGCAGCACGGCGGACGCCCCGTTGTTGACGACCAGGGCGGCTTCGGCGCCGGCGGCGTGGGCCAGCAGCGCAGCGGCGTGGGCGGAGCGCGAACCCCGCCGGCCGGTGGCCAGGTCGAGCTCGACGTTGTTGTAGCGCACGGCGGCGCCGGGAGTGTGGGCAATGGCTCCCCGGGGTGCCCGGCCCAGGTTGGTGTGGAGCAGGACACCGGTGGCGTTGATCACATCTCGGAGCAACCCGCTGGCGGTAACGTCGGCCCGGGAGCGGGCGGAAGCGGGATCACCGGCGGCAATGGCGGCTCGGGCGGCGTCGACCAGCAAGGGGTGGGGGAGACCCACATCGGCGATGGACCGGGCCAGGGCGTCGACCGAAGGGGGCCGAAGCGGCGGTGGCGTGTCGAAGGAAGGGCGGAGCGGCTCGAGCACAGCTTCAGCCTACGGCCGGCTGTCGATTCCAGTTGGCCCTGCGCCACACTGGGGAGAGCGATGATCTGGCACGACGTCTGCGCTCGACGCGACATCCCGCCTGAGCGGGGATGGCCGGTCAGCGTCGACGGGCAGCCAGTGGCGGTCTTCTGTGTTGGCGCGACGCTGCACGCCCTGTCCAATGTGTGCCTGCACGTCGGCTCGCCCATCGATGACGGTTTCGTTGCTCACGGTTGCGTGACCTGCCCGTGGCACGGTTGGCGATACGAGTTGGTCAGTGGTCATCTTCTCACCACGTTCGGCCATCGCCCCGGTCTGCGGACCTATCCCGTCCGGGAGGTCGATGGCCGGGTGCTGATCGGCACAGACGACTGAGCGCCACCGGCGGCAGAAGGAGCGGCCCTGCGCTCTGCGGCGGGGTGCACTGCGCGAAGCTGGGGCGGTCATGGCCCTGCTCCGGCGGATTCTGCGGTATCTGTTCTCGTCGGTGTTCCTGGGCGTCGTCACCGTGGTCGGCGTCCCGGTGGTCACGCTGGGCACGGTGCTGGCCGGCCTGATCTTCCTTCCGCTGCCGGCCACCATCCCGGTCCCCAAGGCCAACCCGGTGGTCGAGCCGACGGTGATCTATGACCGCAACGGCGGGGTCATCGCCACCTTGCAGCAGTACGACCAGAACGTCCCGGTGGCGGAGAAGACCATCGCACCCGTCCTCAAGGAGGCGGTCATCTCCGACGAGGACCGCAACTTCTACAAGCACGGCGGCGTCGACATCCGGGGCACGGTCCGGGCGGCGATCGCCGACATTCGCAACAAGAGAACGGTGCAGGGTGGTTCGACCATCACCCAGCAGTACGTGAAGCTGGCGTTCACCGGAGGCAACCGCAACCTGATCCGCAAGGTTCGCGAGGCGGTGCTGGCCAGCCAACTCGACCGCCAGGCCAGCAAGAATGAGATCCTCTACCGGTACCTGACCATCCTCTACTACGGCGACGGCAACTACGGGATCGGGGCTGCGGCCAAGAACTACTTCCAGACCGACGTGGCCCACCTCACGGCGTCGGAGTCCGCCACCCTGGCCGGCCTCATCCCGGCCCCGTCGGCCCGGGCCCCGCGAGAGAACCTGGCCACCGCCGAGAGCGACCGCGTCCTGGTGCTCGGCAAGATGCTGGCCCAGGGCTACCTGACCCAGCCCGCCTACGACCAGGCGGTGGCCTCCCACCTGGCTCTGGCCACGGCCAACCCGCCACCGGGGTCGACCATCGTCTATCCCCAGGCCACGGCGGCCAGCAAGTACCCCGACTTCGTCGACTACGTGACCCGGTGGCTGCTCAACCACTACCCGCCCGCCAAGGTCTACGGCGGCGGCCTGCGGGTCCAGACCACCCTGGACCCGTCGATCCAGAAC
>JALZAH010000399.1 GCA_030948425.1 Actinomycetota bacterium | reverse complement strand
CCAGCTCGACCAGTCGTCCCGATCCCACCAAGCGGGCGTCGCCGCTGCCGGGCAGCCGGGCGGGGGCGTCGATGGTCCAGCGTTCACCGGGAGCCAGAGGCCGATCGGGCGGAGCGCCGGGGGCGCCAGGGAGGATTTCGGGCAGGGCATCGGGACCCACGACGGAGGGGGGCAGCCCGTCGATCGCGTCTACGCCGGCCAGCTGCGCGGCCCGGTCGAGGCGCACCACGAACGTCCGGTCGGGCATGCCCTCCTGCCGCAGACGGACCTGAACCCGGGCCTCACCTCCGGTGGCGCTGACGACCGTCTCGTCGACCCGCAGAACGATGTCATCGACCGAGCGTTCGGGCGTGCCGCCCGCCAGCCGGGTGGTCGTCATCGAATGCACCGCCACCTCGAAGCGATAGCTGGTGCCCACCGCCGGGCGAAAGGACACCCGGACCGTGTCGCGACGACAGGCGGTGAGCCCGCCCACCAGGCACGCCGCGCTCGTCACGACCGCAGCCAGCCTCCGCACCCCCGCCAAGCTACCGGTGGCACCGGTCACCACCGCGACGCCTGCGGATAGGGTCGCCTCCGGTGACGACATCCGAGACTGACGGTCGGCTGATCTCGTTCTTTCGCGACGACCCTGACGACGCCGGCGTGTTCTGTGACTTCGACGGCACTCTGGCCGAGATCGTCGATGTCACCGACGACGCCAGACCGGTGGACGGCGCCGTCGAGGCGCTCTCCGCTCTGGCCGCGGCCTACGCCCGAGTAGCCGTCATCTCCGGCCGTCCCGCCCGCTTCCTCCAGCGCCACCTCCACGACCCGGCCCTCATCCTGTCCGGGCTGTACGGGCTCGAGGGGGTGGAAGACGGCGAGGTCCACATCGCCGCCGAGGCCCGGCCCTGGCTACCGGTGGTCGAGGAGCTGGCGGCCCGGGCGGGCGACGACGCCCCCACAGGCGTGACCCTGGAGCCCAAGGGTCTGTCGCTCACCCTTCACTTCCGGACCGCGCCCGATCTGGCCGACGCCGCCCGGGTATGGGTCGACCAACAGGCGGCCCGCACCGGCCTGGTCGTCAGTCCCGGGCGTCAGTCCTTCGAGCTGCGGCCACCGGTCACCGCGTCGAAGGGCACGGTGGTGTCCGACACGGCCAAGGGTCTGGGGGCCGCCTGCTTCCTCGGCGACGACCACGGCGACCTCACCGCGTTCGACGCCCTCGACGACCTGGCCGACGCCGGCGTCACCACCCTGCGGGTGGCCGTGCGCAGCGAGGAATCACCCTCGGAGCTGCTCGACCGTGCCGACCTGATCGTCGACGGCCCGGCTGCGGTCGTCGCCCTGTTGCGCCGGCTCCTCCCGCCCACCGACTGACCGTCAGCTGGGCCGGCGGACCGCGTCGGTGCCGGCGGCCGCCTCCAACTGGTCGTCGAGCCAACCGCGAGGCTGGCGGGACGTAGCCGCCTGGCGCACGGCGGCGGCGTGGACGGCGCGTTCGGCAGGGGTCATGGCCAAAGCGGTGGCCAGCACGTCGGATGTGCCGGCGATGTCGAACGGGTTGACCTCGAGGGCCACGGGACCCAGCTCCTCCCAGGCGCCCGCCTCCCGGCTCAGGGCCAGCACCCCATCGCGCTCATTGACGAGCGGGCCCTCCTTGGCCACCAGGTTCAGCCCGTCGCGCACCGGGTTGACCAGCAGGACGTCATAGCGCCGCAGGGCCGCCACCGACCGCGGGAAGTTGTCGGTCGTGTCCACGGTGACGGGTGTCCAACCCGGCGTCGCCCACGTCTCGTTGATGTGGCGGGCCAGGCTCTCGACCTCCTGGCGGTAGGACAGGTACTCCGGGAGGCCCGCGCGGGACGGGTAGATGAGGGCGGCGAACACCACATGGCCTCGATACTCGGGGTGGGTGCGCAGCAGATCGTCGTAGGCGAGGAACCCTCGGAGGAGGTTCTTGGACAACTCGATCCGGTCGACTCGGACGATCAGCTTCCGGTCGCCCAGCGATCCGTCCAGGTCGGCGACCTCGGCGTC
>JALZAH010000374.1 GCA_030948425.1 Actinomycetota bacterium | reverse complement strand
CCGGGGTGGCGGTCGACGCCGCAGGTGACGTGTTCATCGCCGACACGGGCAACAGCCAGGTGGTAAAGGTGCCCGCCGGCGGGGGCGCCCAGACCACGGTCGGCACCGGGCTGTCCAACCCGATCGGGGTGGCGGTCGACGCCGCCGGCGACATGTTCATCGCCGACACGGGAAACAGCCGGGTGGTGGAGGTGCCCGCCGGCGGGGGCGCCCAGACCACGGTCGGCACCGGGCTGCGCGGCCCGCAGGGGGTGGCGGTCGACGCCGCCGGCGACGTGTTCATCGCCGACGAGGGCAACGGCCGAGTGGTGAAGGTGCCTGCCGGCGGGGGCGCCCAAACCACGGTCGCCACCGGGCTGCCGTCTCCGGCCGGCGTGGCGGTCGACGTGCCGCCGGCGACGTCGTCGTTCGGGGCTGCAGTGTCGTTGACGGCGACGGTGCAGACCTCGCCGTCGGGGGGGACCCCGACCGGCACGGTCACCTTCACCGACCGGACTACCACCCTTGGCACCGCCAACCTGTCCGGCACCTTGCCCGACACGGCCACCCTGTCAACGGCCCCGCTGCCCGTCGGAACCGACCACGTCACCGCCACCTATGGCGGTAACACCAACAACATGGCGTCTTCGGCCAGCGCCCCCATCGCCGTGGCGGTGGCCAAGGCCGCCCAGACGATCACCTTCACCTCCACCCCCCCGGCCAATGCCACTGTGGGCGGGACCTACACGGTGACGGCAGTAGGTGGGCCCTCGGGCAACCCGGTCACCTTCAGCTCTGCCACGCCGAGCGTGTGCACGGCGACCGGCTCCACCGCCACGTTCATAAGGGCGGGGACCTGTGTGATCGACGCTAACCAGGCCGGCACAGCCAACTACCTGCCCGCCGCCCAAGTCCACCAGTCCGCGACGGTGAACAAGCCGAGCTCGTCCACTCCTCCGGTCACCGGCGGCAACCCGCCGCTCGCCGCCAGCGGTTCCAGCACCCCGGCGCCAGCGACACCGCCGGCCACGGAGCCGCCCAGCGGACCGCTGGCGTTCACCGGCAGCAACATCATCATGTTGCTCCTCGATGCAGCGACACTGCTCGCAGTCGGCCTGGCACTCACGACGATCGCAACCAAACGCCGGAAACGGGGCGGCCCCGGGTGAGGCCAGCTTTGTCGAGACCCGCAGGCTTGCAACTGGACTGAACCACCGCACACCCAGCCCCAAAAGACCTCGGCAACTACTTCAAATAATTGTTCGTCGTAGCGTTCACCGCCCAGTTTTGGCGTGGCTGACCAGGTGATCCCGACCAAGGAAGACCCCAATGACGTCGGCGAAGTCACTTGCCGGCGAAGCGGGATCAGAACTGGCGATCGGCAGCCCTTCTTGGGTCCAGAATGGTCAGAGGCTGGGGCTGTCCCGTTCGGGGATCTCGGGGACCTGCGGTGTGGGAGGAGGCGGTTGGTTGTCGATCCGGCGCCCGGGGTGGGCCTCTGACCGCTGGTCGAGCCGGTCGAGTCCGTCACGGAGCTGGTGGAGGTGGCTGCCGAGCTTCTGGGACGTGCCGTTGACTACCCCACGGAAATCGGTGAGATGGTCCCACCGTTGCCGTGCCCTCCGGCAGTCCCCGTCGATACGGATGACCGTGGAATCGAGGTCGCCGATTACCCGTTCGAGGCGGCTGGTCTCCCTGTCGACGAGCTGCTGCCGGCGGGCGTAGGCCTGCTCCTCGCGAGCGGCTGCTTCGGGGAGGCGCCGGCCGGTCTCTCGGCGCTCGTTGCGGCGCTGTGCGTGCTGTGCGGCCCATTCGAGCCGCTGGCGCTCCCGTCCGGTCTGCTTCGCTTCGCTGACGGCCTGCTCGACCTCCGTCCCCCGGTAGGCGCCGGAGCCGGTGGGCAGGTCGGTAAGAGCGGCTCGGGCAGCGGCCAGCGCGCTCTTGGCCTCGACCAGGTCGGCAGGGGGCCCGGGAGGATGACCGGCCGCTGCCGCCTGGGCAACGGTGGCGGTACGGGCGTGGCCGATGGCGACGACGCGAGCTTTCCCGGCTGCCGAGAGGGCTGCGGCGTCGTCCCGGCGGACGGCGCCCAGGTCGGGAAGGCCGGTGTCGAGAGCCCAGGTCGGTGTGCGGCGGGAAGACCAATCCCCGGCCAGGTCCTCGGCGGCTTGGTCGGCATCGTCGGCGACGACCCAGGCGGTGGAGGTTCGGCGCGCTCGGCTCATGGCCACATAGGCCAGTTCCCGGCCGCCACCGTCGGCGAGGACGTGGGCCCGCTCGACGGTGGCGCCTTGGGCGCGGTGCACAGTGGTTGCGTAGCCATGCCCGAGCCGGTCGGCGTCGAGTTGGTCACCGGTCAGGGTCACCTGCCGACCGTCGTCGACCCGGACCGCGAGCCTGGCGTTGTCGGGGTCGACGGCCTCGACGACACCCCGCTGGGAGGTGACCAGCCCGGCCTGGTGGTCGGGGGCCAGGGCCACGACCCGGTCCCCGGCCCGGTAGCTCGTGCCGTCGTTGGTGGTGAGCTCGGGGCCGGTGAGCCGTCCGGTCTGCGCCATCCAGGCCCGGGCCCGTTGGTTGAGCTCGGCCACGTTGGCCCGCCGCCACGCCAGCAGGGCTGTGTCCGCGCCGGCGGCGGTGTCGGCGGCCCACGCCTCGATGAGGGCGTCGAGGGTCTCGTCTCGGCCGGAGCAGGCTCGGATCCGGTCTCTCTGGGCGTACCAGGCGACCGCCTGGGCCACGTGGCCGTCGCGCAGCTGGTCCAGCGCCTGGCGTTCTTGCGGGTCGGTCTGGCGGCGGTTCTCCGAGAGGTGGTGTACGGCGCCGGGGTGGCGGACGCAGAGAGCGGCGAGTGCCCCGCCGGGACCGACCGGGCCGAGCTGGCGGTGATCGCCGACCATGACCAGCTTGGCTCCCGCCACCTCCACATGGGCCAGGAGGCGGGCCAGGTCGACATCATCGGTCATGCCCGCCTCGTCCAGGTTAACCACGCTTCGCTCCCCTAGCCGGCGCTGCCCCCGGTCGAGCTGGCCGGTCAGGCTGGCCAGGGTGAAGGAGCGGTCCAGGTGGGCGCCGGCGCCCAGGGATCGGGCCGCCTGGCCGGCCGTGGCGGTGCCGACGACCTCTGCTCCGGCGCCCTGGTAAGCGGCCGCGACCGCCGCAAGCATGGTGGTCTTGCCCGCCCCCGCCACCCCGATCACCAGCTCGGCGCCCCGCCCCGACGAGCAGATCGCCTCGGCCGCCTGACGCTGCTCGCCGCTCAACGGTGCACCGAGGTCGGCCCCCACCGCAGCGATCGCCGGCCCAACGGTCTGGGGGCAGGAGCTGGCATCGGTGCGGGTCAGGCTGCGCTCGAGGGTGTCGGCGATCGCCCCCTCCCGGGCCAGGACCGACGCCAGCGAGTACACCGGCTCGATCGTCTCGGCGGTCCCCACCAGGGGGACCACGGCCGGGTCAGCGACCGCCCGGTCGGCGAGAGCCTCAAGTGTCCGAGGGTCCCAGCCGTAGAGGTGAGGGCCCAGTTCCACCAGCAGGTGCCGGCGGGAGAACACCTTCCGTCGGGCCAGATCACCCTCCCCGTCAAGGGCCTGGGCAAGGATGCGGCGGACCTCCCGAACGCTCGGCCGGGGGGCGATCCGCCGGCCAGACGCAGCCTCAACAGACGCCAGCAGGCGGTCAGCCGGCCAGCCGGCGGCGGCCAGCTCGCCCTGCCACCGGGCCACGAGTTCGCCCTCGGGCACGTGCTCCTTGGCAGACCGGGTGGTGCGGGCAGCAACCCCTCGGGCCCGGTAGCTCGTGTCCCCCCGTGCCTCCACCGCGGCGGTGATCTCCGCCGCCCGCTTGGAGTGCAGCTCCAGGACC
>JALZAH010000364.1 GCA_030948425.1 Actinomycetota bacterium | reverse complement strand
CACGCCGCCGTCCGTGGCTGGCCACGAATCGTCAGGGTCCATCGCCATACACTTCAAACCGTGCTGACAATGACCGACGGCCGTTTCGAGCTCGACCGAGGGGCCAACGATCTTGTTGTCCGTCCTGAGCCCTTGGTGTGGGGCGAGTCCGCCGAGCTGGGAAGCCTCACCTCAGTGAGCGACGCCCTAGTCCGAGGATCTCTCCTCGTCGTCGACGCACATGAGCACCGCCAGGCCTCCGTCTCAGTCAAGTTCACAAGTCGAGCCAACACCGATGAGGTGGCCGCTATACAGGGGGCAGACCCGAGCGGATCCCTCCTGGTCACGCTCGAGATCGACACCGCACAGCGAAGGGCGCTGTTCCGCTTCCGTTTCAACCCCACCGCAGCGGCAACCCCTTGCGACCTGCAGGCACTCATAAGTTGGTTTCAAGCGCTCAGGCCTGGCCGCCGACTTGGCTTGTGGGGAGAGCGAGGTGGCTGGCTCGTCGCCCCAGCTGAGATCCCTGCAGTTCGGCCGACCTTCCCCGCAGACTACGAGCGGGCCGTCACCGTTCTGGCCCGCATCCAGCGGCGAACGGGCATCGATTTCCCAATGCCACCCGAACTGGAGGGCGAGCGCAGCCGCTCAGTCGCAATTGCAGATCAGCTCCTTCGGGGGAAGGTGGTCCACGGCCGCTGGACGGAGGGGAACATCACGACGGATCCCGACTTCGTTGCGAATATGGAACGAGCCGAACACGGCGTGCGGCTTGAGTTGCTCGCCGACCATGAGCTGACCCTCGGTAACACCCTCATCGACATCGGTTCGGTCGAACATCGTTACATGCAGGTGGTGGCCGATGGGTTCGATCCGGTAACCGGTGATCTTCACGTGCGGGCCGGCAAGAACGACCGGTTCGAGCTCCGGCTGACGGCAGTCCCAGAACGGACGAATCTCAACGGAACAACGTCGTGGATACCCCCTGCGATGGTCGAACCGTATGCCGGACAATGGGTCGCCCAGTCCGGAACGAAGCTTCTCCAAGCTGGCGCCTCGTTCCAGGCAGTAACAGCCGCCGTGAAGGCGACCGGCCAGTTGGCAACCGTCTGGCGAGTTCCCTCCTCCGACCAGGAAGGCGAAGCGCTTCCTGCGGTCGGACTGTGATCGTCGCCTATAAGACGCTTGCCGGCAGCGGTGGCGAACGGCCGATCCTGGATGTGCTCATCGGAACAGCCGCCCTGCGAGTGCAAGCTCTGGTCGACTCCGGAGCAACTCGCACGCTCTTTCACCAGACCGTGGCCGAGGCAGCCGGTGTCGATCTGTCGGAGGCGGAGGAACGAGAGCTTCTCCTGGGACCAGGAAGGCCACCCGTCCCCGCTCGATTCGAAACCGTACTTCTCGATGCAGGCGGGCTGCAATGGGAGGCCGAGGTCGGATTTTGCGAAGATGCTCCGCAGGACTGGGGACTTCTCGGAGGTGCCGGGTTCTTCCGCTTTTTCACGGTCACCTTTCGCTACTACGACAGCGAGTTCGAGATCGAGCCCGTCGCTTCGTGAAGTCCATCGATGACGGCCGATGTCATCGCTCAGGCGCCGTGTCGATGAGAAGTCTTTCCACCTGCAACCACAGGTCGGGGTTCGAACGTTGTCCCACCCTCTCCGCGCTGCTGTGGGGCCCAGCGTCGGGTGCGATTCCTCATGATCCTCCCTGGGAGCGGGATGCGACTCCGAGGCGCAGGTGACGAAACGGTGCCGCCTACCGGGGGCCCGTCAGCCTGCCCCGACGGCCAGGTCGCGGGCCCATCGGTAGTCGGCCTTGCCGGCCGGGCTGCGGACCATCTCGGGGACCCTGACGATGACCTTTGGGAGCTTGTAGCGGGCCAACCGCCCGGCGGCTGTGGCCAGGATGTCGGCGTCGGTGGCATCGCCGTCCAGGGAGATGATGGCCACCACCTCACTCCCCCAGCGGTCGCTCGGTCGGCCCACGACCACGGCGTCGACCACCGCCCGGTGGAGGAGGAGCGCCTGCTCGACCTCCTCGGCGAAGACCTTCTCCCCGCCGGTGTTGATGGTGACCGAGTCCCGGCCGAGCAGTTCGACCATGCCGTCGGGGCGCAGGCGGGCCCGGTCACCGGGCACCGACCATCGCGTCCCGTCGACCACCGGGAACGTCTTCTCCGTCTTGGCCCGGTCCCCGAGGTAGCCGAGCGGGATGCGGCCGTACTTGGCGAACCAGCCCATCTCCTCGTCGCCGGGGGCCAGCACCCGGTCCAGCCCCTCGGAGAGCACCGCAGTCGTCGGACCGGCCTGGAACACGGCGCGCTCCGCGGTGGCGCCCTTGGCGCTGACCGACTGCAGACCCGAACCGGTCTCCGATGCCCCCGCGGCATCGAGGATCAGCACATCGGACAGGAGCTCGGTGAGCCGCTCCTTGGTCTCCGGCGAGGTCACCGCTCCGCCGACGGCAATGAGGATCAGCGAGGACGCGTCGTAGGCGGTCCTCTCGAGCTCGGCCAGGAGAGGGCGGGCGAACGCCTCCCCCACCATCAACATGGCCTGGACGCCTTCACGCTCGACGGTGGTCCACACCTCCCTGGGATCGAGGCGGTCGACGACATCGTTGATGACGAGCGTCCCCCCGACGATCACCGCGTTCATGCCCAGCCATTGGGCGGCGCCGTGCATGAGCGGGGCATTGGGCAGGAACCGGCTACCGCCCTCGCCTGCCGCCTGCACGACGGTGTCGAGGTCTGCTTCGCCCTGCAGGATCCCGATGGCCGCACCCCAGATGTCGGCCTGACGCCACAGGGTGCCTTTCGGCATCCCGGTCGTACCGCCGGTGTAGAGGACATAGAGGTCGTCGGGATGGTGGCCGCTCACGCTCAGTTCGGGACTGGCGGAAGCCAACGCCGCCTCGTAGTCGATGGCCCCCTCGAGCAAGGGTTGTCCCGACTCGTCGGCCACCTGGAGCAACAACCGGGGCCGGTTCTTGATCCGGGTCAGCACATCGGCCAGGACCGGTGCGAAGCGGGCGTGAAAGACCAGACCGGCCATATCCGCGTCATCGAAGAGGTACGCCAGCTCGTCGGCCACGTAGCGATAGTTGATGTTGAACGGCGCCGCCCGGGCCGCATAACCGCCGAGCGTGCCCTCGATGTACTCCGGGCCGTTGTAGAGGTACAGCCCGATCAGATCCTGGCCGGCCTCCCAGGGGGCCAGCGCCGAGCGGTCCCGGTGCCAGCCCAGCCCGGCACCGGCGATCACATTGGCCAGGCGGCGAGACCGCTCCGAAGTCTCTGCGTAGGTGCGGGTGGCGCCCCGCCACACCATGTTGGGCCGGTCCGGCACGACGGCGGCCACCGCCTCGAACACTGTCCACAGATTGTGCTGGACCTGATCCATGTCGTGCGACCCCTCTGGCGTCCCTCGGGAAACAACCGGCCCATGCTAGATCGGCGGCCGACAACGAACCAGCGCCTCCTCGGGGACAAAAGTCCACCGTTCTGGTTCCCCGGGGTCGTCCCGCCCGGAGGCCAATTGTCGATGGCGGCCACGGGGCCCTACGTTGGATCCGCCGAACCAGCCACCACCGCACAGGGGGGAACAAGCGGTTGACCGCCAGAACCGTTCGGGCAGGACAACGTCCCGGGCTGGTCTACGAACGTCGGGGGTCCGGTGAGTCGCTCCTGTTGCTCCATGGCTTTGGCCACAGCCGGCGGACCTGGGACCCGGTGATGGACCGTGTAGCCGTCGAGCGAGACGTCATCGCCGTCGACATGCCCGGCTTCGGACTATCGAGGTGTCCGACGAGGCCGTGCTGCGCCGGTGAGGGCGCCCGAGATCGGCCCGCTGGGCGACGCCGGCCGTATCGCCGGGCGCCTGGCCGCCGCCGCCCAGAACGCCTTGGAGA
>JALZAH010000348.1 GCA_030948425.1 Actinomycetota bacterium | reverse complement strand
TCATACGCCCAGGCGGCGGCCACACCGGGGATCGCCACCGGTCGGCCGGCGCTCAGCTGATAGGGGACGGGCCGCCCTTGGCCAAAGGTGGCCAACTGGGCCGGAACGTCGGTACCGGCCCGGGGGCGAGCCGACCTGATCCGAACGTTCTCACCGACCCAGCCACTCCGGCCCTGGTAGAAGAAATCGCCGTTGGCATCAGTGAAGAGCTGGTTCTCCGCCCACGACGACGGTATGGCATAGCCGAAATAGGCATCGCTGATGGTTCTGTAGCCGGCGGGGACCGACCGGGCCTTGATCGACGGTTCCGGGGGGCCCTTGGTGGTGAAGGCCAGGACGGCAAGGACGGTCATGACGACGGGCGTCAGCAGCAGGAAGACCAGCCAGCCTCGGTTCCGGCGCGGCCCGGCGGGGGAGCGGGTCGTGCCTCGGGCCGGACGGGAACCGGCTCCGGGCGCCGGGAAGGTCACCGGGCCATGCTGCCACGCCTCGGGGTGCGACCGTCGCCAGGCGGCCCCGTCAACTCGAGGGCACGCGCCGGACGGCACACCTCCGGGCCGCCAAGTCCGGGGCTGTGCCGTCCGTGCGTCTCGGTTCCAACCGAACCGCTCCGCTCTCTGAGTGGGACCGCCTCGTCGCGAACAGAGCTCGTTGTAACAAGCGGTGTCCGGCATTGGGCCGGTCGGTCGAGGGAGGGGTGGGCTGGCCGATGGCCTGAGGACCCGGCCGTTCGCTGGTCCGCCAAGGCGGTCAGCGACCTGTCGGGCCCCCGACTAGCGGGGTGGATCGTCCTCCTCGGACGAGTTCCATGCTGCCACGGCACCCCCCTTTCTGGACTGTCCGAGTCGACCCCGGATCCGTGCTGCAGGGCTGTTCACCAAACTGCTCTTCGTTTGATTGAACGCCTGCCGCGTGACGGTGTCAAGGCTCTTTTCGGAGGAAGGGGCCGTGATCCGACGGGTTTTCTGCTCTCGATGACCATCACCCGCTGGGCACCACCACGCCTCTAGGGTTGCTACGAATCGTGGAAGGAGCGGGCTGGGTGAGAGTGTGGGTCAGGGTTGGAATGGGGGCGCTGGCGGCCGTCGTGGCCCTCAGCGGCTGTGGCCAGGCCGGCCCTCCCCTCACCTTTCCCGGCCAGCTGTCGGTGGGGGATCAGGCGTCCACGAGCACCGCCGCCGCCGCAGGGGCGCCGGCGTCCAAGCAGCCCTCCGCCGGTCCTCGCCCACAGCCGACCGCCTCCGGCGCTCCTCGCCTCGGAACGGCCGTCAACGTCACCGGTCCGGGTGGGGCGCTGGCGTCGGTCGCTGCCGCCGCCCTCGTCGACCCGGCGACGCCGGCCTACTTCTATGACGCTGCCGGGACCGGCCAGCGCTTCGTGGCCGTCAAGATGCAGATCACCGACACCGGACCGACGATGCTCCAGGAAAACGCCCTCAACGACACGTCGATCGTCGACTCCACCGGCGCCACCCAGACTCCGGTTGTGACCGAACTGGCCGGCTGCGCCGCCTTCCTGGGCGGAGAGTTCTCCCTCGCACCCCACAGCAGCGAGGCGGACACGTGCGTGACCTTCGAGCTGGCCACCACCTCGACCATCAAGGCTGTCCATTTCGTTCTCGGTCGGGACACGGCCGGCCAGGGCGTCTGGTCGCTGTCCTGAGCGCGGCCGCCACCACCCCCGTCGGTCACCGCGTCTCGTCGGTCACCGCGTCTGCTGAGTTGTCGCCGCCGATCTCACGCTCCTCCGAAGCTGGGGCCCGGTCGGTATCGTCATCCCGCCCGTGCGGGTCCATGGCCAACTCGGGTGTCCTCGATCCGAGCAGGGAACGAACGGTGGCGTTGATGCAGGCGATGAGAGGGACGACGATGATTGCCCCGAAGACCCCGAGCAGCAGGGCGCCGACGGTTAGACCGAGCACCACGCCAAGGGGGTGGATCCGCACGTAGCGACCCACCACGAACGGCTGGAGCACGTGGGCCTCGACCTGGTTGTCGAGGATGAGCACGGCGGTGACGATGATCACCGCCACCACACCGTGGCTCAGTCCGGCGACTCCGATAGCCAACAGGCCGAAGACCACGGCGCCGATCAGGGGTATGAAGCTCCCCAGAGCGACGAGCACGGCGAGGGGGAGGACGAGCGGTACGCCCAGGGCGGCCAGGACGATGCCCACCACGACCCCGTGGTACACGGCCACGATCAGCGTTCCCCGGACGTAGTGCGACAGCGTGGACCACGCCGCCCGTCCGGCGGCGTCCACCCGGCTCCGGACCGTCGTTGGGGCCGCCCGGGTGCAGAACTCCCAGATCCCCTCACCGTCGTAGAGCAAGAAGATGGTCACGAAGATGGCCAGGACGAACCCGGTGACCACATCGACGATCGTCTTGCCGGTGGAGACCGCTGTCGACGCCACCTCCGAGCTGTGGGTGGATACCGTGTCGGTCAGGGTCCTGGAGAAGTTGTTGACCGTCGTGGCGTCCACGTGGAGGGGACCGGTCTCGAGCCATGACTTCACGTGGGGAATCAACCGGTTGATCTCGTTGCCGAGCTGGGGCGCCTGGTGGGTCGCCCCCAGGATGACCACCGTGACCAGGCCCCCCAGGACGATCACTGCGCTCAGCACGGCCAGCACGGTGGCCAACAGCCGGGGGACACCCCGATGGCGGAGGAAGACCAGGACCGGCCGGAGAAGGGCGGTGACGAGCAGGGCGACTGCGAAGGGCACCACGGCCGTCATCAGGTGCGACAGGAGACGCAGGACGAAGTAACCGAGCGCGCCGACGACGAGGATCCGCCACGAGTAGGCGGCGGCAGTCCTCAGGGCCAGCCCCGGGTAGTCGGCCTGGCGAGGCGTCTTCATGGCTCACCAGCCTGCCTCACCAGCGGCTGTCGGCGGCGTGATCCACACCCCCCGTCCGCCCCGGGCATCGGTTGTGACCGATGTCTCCCCGAAATCAGTTGCGGTGGCATCCCGAGTTTGAGAAACTATTCACGTGCTCGGGGAGGATCCCCCCTCCACCCCTTGAGCCGAAAGCGAAGGCCCAGCCCCCCCGGCTGGGCCTTCGTCATGTCCGGATTCGGTGTGGTGACCCCGTTCCCGGCAAGGAGGAGGTGTGACCGGTGACGTCCAGGTTCAGTGGGCCGACGGCCTTGGCGTAGACCTGCCGTCTTCGTTGGCGCCACTCATCGCTGAACGAAGCGAGCTGTGGTCCCGGTGGGACCGGGCCGGTCGGTTGGCCGACGGTCTGGAGCGACGAGCGGGACGGGTGGTGAACGGACGGTCGGCCGAGACGGTCCCCCACGCTCCGCTGAGCGCATCGGGGGACCTCATCGACGAGCTGGTGGCCGTCGACGCCGCCGTGGTGGCCGACCTGCTCGCCGCTGAATCGGCCCGGGCCCGCCGGCGAGCCAATGACCGGGCTCAGGCCGGTTTGGGCGAGCGAACCAGGGCGCTGGTTCGCTCCGCTCTTGCCCTGATGGCCATGGTCGTCACCCTGGTGGCCGTAGGGGTGATTCGATGACCGCCGGAAACGGGTGGGGGCGAGGACGGCTCCAGCGCCAGCAACGTCACATCGACGCCGAGACCCAGGACCTGGAGGAGCGCCTCGATGCCCTGGTCGCCCTGGGGCGTGACACCCACCAGGCTCACCAGTTCTGCGTGGGCACCGCTCTGGGTCACAATCTCGACGCCATCCGGGCCGGGGCGGCAGACGACCGCCCGCTCGAGCATCGGCGGTGGGGCGATCCGGCTTGGTCGTCCTGGACGCCGGCGCAGCCAGGATCGACCGGCGGCCCCAAGCCGACGGGCATCGGTGTGGGAGAGTTTCGGGAGCTGCGCAGCGGTCACCTCCTCGGGCTGGCCGCCGTGGTCGGCGACGGCGGCGCCGGGCGGCCCATCGTGGTCCGCAGCCGCGCCGGTCAGCGTGAGGCCGGCAACGGGCTGCTGGTGTCCATGATGGTGCGGATGGCGGTCCTCGTGGGTGGTCCCACGTCATACTTCCTCGTCGATCCGGTCGGTAGGGGCCGGGCCTTCGCTTGGGCCGCCCACCTCCCAGGTGCGGTGACCGTGACCGGTGACGGCCGTTGTCCCCTCGATGCGGTGATGGCGGAGATCGACCGCCGGATGGTCGGGCGGGCGGGGTCGGCCGGACCGGCTGGCGGCGGCGACGAGGAGGATGGTGACGAACGCTTCGACGAGACCGGTGCCGGCCCGCCCCCGGCGGTCGTCGCCGTCGCCGACTTCCCGGTGGGCTACGACCGCCGGAGTGTGGAGTGGGTGCGATCGCTCTGCCGGTTCGCCCCGGTGGGCGGGATCCACGTCTTGGTCCACCACCGGATCGACGATGGCGAGCCGATGCATCTCGGTGACGCGGCCGTCGTGGACCTGGCCAACCCGCCCCTCAGGCTGGGCGCCGCACCAGTGTCATCGGGCATCGATGTCGACATCGCCTTCGACGATGCGCCTGCTGTCGGGGTGGGCCGCCGGGTGCTCGAGCAGGTCACCGGTGTCGACAACGAGCTCGTGAGGTGGGACGACCTGGGGCACCCGGCCGAGGACCGATGGTGGAGTGGGGACGCCACCGAGCGGATCGTGGCGCCGATCGGGAGGCGTACCGCCGGGGCCGGGCGCCTGCAGGTGACCTTCGGTGTCGATGACGAGCAGCGCCCCTGCGCCCACGGGGTGGTGGTGGCCATGACCGGAGCGGGCAAGACGGCGTTGTTTCACAACCTGATCGTTGGGCTCACCGTGCGCTACAGCCCTGAAGAGCTGGCCCTGTACCTGGTGGACGGCAAGAGCGGGGTCGGCTTCGCCGCCTACCGGGGACTTCCTCACGCCGCTGTGGTGTCGTTGCGCACCCGCCCGGATCTGGCTCGCAGCGTGCTGGACGATCTCGTCGAGGAGATGACGCGGCGCAACGAGATCTTCAAGCGCCACCACGTCGAGCACTTCTCCGCCTATCGGGAGGTGGCTTCGCCGGAGGGACGACTGCCCCGGCTCCTGCTGGTGGCCGACGAGTTCCAACTCCTCTTCGAGGATGATCGTGACGGCCGGGCGGCCAGGTCCCTCCTGCGCCTCTCCGAGCAGGGCCGCAGCGCGGGGATCCATCTCCTGCTCGGCTCCCAGCACTTCGCGCCGGCGGCCATGACCAACCGCAACCTGATCTTCGCCAACCTGCACCTGCGCATCGCCTTGCAGATGGCGACCGCCGACGTACGGGCCTGCGTTGATTTCGGCCCGGAGGGGCGCCGGCTGATCGATGCCACCTGCACCCGCAGCGGGCGGTTGGTGGCCAACGATCGAGCAGGTGACGACGCCGCCAACCAGGCGGCCACGGCTGCCTACCTCGACAATCGACGCCGGTCCGAGTTGTTGGGCACTCTCCGCGCCAGACGCGGCCCGTCACCGGCGCAGGTGGTCCTGGACGGCGACAGCCAGCCGCAGCTCCTCGACGACCCGTTGATCACGCTGCTCTGCGGAGCTGACGACTGGCCCGACGATGCCGGCCTCGAGGGTATGGCGAGAGCGGAGCGCACTGCGGGGGGCCTGGGTGGAGCCGACTGGCTGACCCCGGAGCGCCCGGTCGCCCTGTCGCTCGGTCAGGAGTTCAGCGTGCGGGGCCGGGCGGTCGCCGTCCTCCGGCGGCGTCGTCACGAGCATCTCTGCGT
>JALZAH010000341.1 GCA_030948425.1 Actinomycetota bacterium | reverse complement strand
ACGCGAGCCTCTGACCAGGACAAACGCGCTGGTCAGAGGCATATTTGAAAAGAACTCTTGGGACCCCCAAAACTCAGCTCAGGGCGCTAGCCCGGAAACTCCCGCTAGTGTCCACCTCTGTGCCCCGCATCGGTCTCGTTCTTGGCGCCGGAGGATCGGTCGGCCTTGCCTACCATGGCGGCGTTCTGGCCGCCATCGAGGAAGCCACCGGTTGGGATCCCCGAACTGCAGAGGTGATCGTCGGCACCTCCGCCGGGTCGCTGACCGCGGCCATGCTCCGCCGGGGCCTGCCGGCGGCCGATCTCACCGCCATCAGCGAGGACAGGGCGCTGTCGGCCGAGGGGGCGGCGATCCGAGAGCGTGGTGCCCTGCACAACCCGAGGGCCGGAACACGCGCCGTGCTCGGCTATAGGCCCTTCGCCGACCTGGCCGCCGTCCGCCATGGGCTGCTGCACCCATGGTCCATGAGCCCGGCCTCCCTGATCGCCGCCCTCCTCCCGGCGGGTGTGGTTCCCACCGAGGCCCTGTCGGTCGGCTTGGACGCCGCGTACGAGGGGCGATGGTCGGATCGGCCGCTGTGGATCTGCTCGGTGCGACTGCGCGATGGTCGTCGGGTGGTGTTCGGTCGCGAGGGTGCCCCCAACGCCACGGTCGGCCAGGCCGTTGCCGCTTCGTGTGCCATCCCGTCGTACTTTCGACCGGTGCGCATCGCCGGGGACCGCTATGTCGACGGGGGCGTGCGGTCGATGATCAACCTCTCGCTGGTGGCTGACCTGGGCTTGGACATGGTCATCGTCAGCTCGCCCATGTCCTGGGCTTCGCGCTGGCCCGGTGTTGGCGTCGACGTCGCCCTGCGTCAGCTCTCGCGCCAACAGCTGAGCCGGGAGCTGCGCATGGTCCGGAGCCGGGGGAGCGAGGTGACGGCGTTCCAGCCCACCCGGCGAATGACCGTGGCCATGGGTCCGAACGCCATGGACGCCCGCCGGCGCAAGCTGGTGTCGCGTGAGGCCTACCGCTCGACGCTCGCCTACCTGGCCGACGCCGAGCAGGGTAGGCATCTCGGCGAGGTCCTGGCCCAAGGAGGAGCGGGTGGCGGGTCACCGAGGCTCGTCACCTGCAGTTGACGCTTCGAACCCGTAGCCGACCAACGTTGTTACTATCGGCGTAGGAGAAATACCTCGTCCGAGCCCGAGAGACTGAGCCCGAGGGTCGAGCCTGCAGAGGCGGAACCCATTAAGGCCGAGCTGTTCGGACCGAACGGGGGCTATCGCCAACCGGAGGTACCACCATCATGGCAACCACAGAACTCGATCTCGGTCGGTACAAGCTGGGTTGGAGCGACACCGAGGACTATTACGTCTACAAGCCCAAGAAGGGCATCTCGGCCGAGACGGTCAAGGAGATGTCGTGGATGAAGGGCGAGCCCGACTGGATGATCGAGAAGCGCCTGAAGGCGCTGCGCTACTTCGAGCGGCGGCCCATGCCCCGCTGGGGCGGCGACATGTCGGGGATCAACTTCGACGACATCTACTACTACATCAAGCCCATCGACAAGCAGGTCAACGCCTGGGACCAGCTCCCCCAGTCGGTCAAGGACACCTACGACAAGCTGGGGATCCCCGAGGCCGAGCGGAAGTACCTGGCCGGGGTCACCGCCCAGTACGAGTCCGAGGTCGTGTACCACAAGAATCGTGACGATCTCGAGGCCCAAGGTGTGCTGTTCTGCGACATGGACACCGCCATGCGGGAGTACCCCGACCTTGTCAAGCAGTACTTCGGAACGGTCATCCCGGCCAACGACAACAAGTTCGCCTCGCTCAACACGGCGACCTGGTCCGGCGGCAGCTTCATCTATGTCCCCCCGGGGGTGAAGGTGGAGATGCCCCTGCAGGCCTACTTCCGGATCAACTCGGAGAACATGGGTCAGTTCGAGCGGACGCTGATCATCGCCGACGAGGGCGCTCAGGTCCACTACATCGAGGGATGCTCGGCGCCGGTCTACACCTCCGACTCGCTGCACTCTGCGGTGGTGGAGATCATCTGCAAGCCCTCCAGCCGGGTGACGTACACGACCATCCAGAACTGGTCGAACAACGTCTACAACCTGGTGACCAAGCGGGCCCGGTGTGACGCCGAGGCCCACATGGAATGGATCGACGGCAACATCGGCAGCCGGTTGACCATGAAGTACCCGGCCGTCTACCTGATGGGGCCCAAGGCGTCGGGTGAGGTGCTCTCGGTGGCCTACGC
>JALZAH010000327.1 GCA_030948425.1 Actinomycetota bacterium | reverse complement strand
CTTCTGGGACCGCGTCAAGTTGTTCCTGATCCCGGTGGGCCTGCTGGTGTTCTTCGCTCTGGCGGCCATGGGTGACAACCCCCTACTGCCCTTCAGCGCAGCCATGGACGAGCAGCTCGGAGCCAAGTGGTGGCTCGTCGTGTTGGCCATCGCCGAGGTGTTCCGTCAGCTCCATCTGTGGGTCACCGAGCGGTCGCCGGCCTACTACGAGTTCTGGTCGCAGCGGGTGTTCGGCCGGTGGGAGCGGCGCATCGGCAGCGTCAACGACTGGACCCGTTTCCGGATCTCCCGGGTTCTCCGCGTCGTCGCGGTGTTCGTCATCTTCGGCTTCGTCCTCGCCGCCGCCACCGACACCTCGTTCGTGCTCGCCCTGGTGCAGCTTCCGGCCAGCATCTTCCAGGCCCTGCCGCTCGTGCTCCAGCTCATGTTCATTCTGGCCCTCAGCGTCCTCCAGTTCGTCGCCATCTTCTGGTTCCTTTCGAAGGGCGGCACCGAGGTCTACTTCCCCGACGACATCAAGACCCGCTTCTACGACGTCTGGGGCCAGGACTCGGTGTTGGAAAAGATCAAGGAGAACATCGTCTTCCTCGAGAACCCGGAGTCGATCGAGGAGAAGGGCGGCTATGTCCCGGGCGGCATCCTGCTGTGGGGGCCGCCGGGCACCGGCAAGACCCTCATGGCCGAGGCGGTGGCCGGGGAGACGGGCAGACCCTACGTGTTCGTCGATCCCGGTGCCTTCCAGGCCATGTTCATGGGCGTCGGGATTCTCAAGGTGAAGGCACTGTTCCGCAAGCTGCGCAAGCTCAGCGTGCGCTATGGCGGGGTCATCGTGTTCTTCGACGAGGCCGACTCTCTCGGCAATCGCGGCGCCCTGACCCCCGGCGGCATCTTCGGTGGCGCCGGCATCGTCGGTGGCCTCGACCCCACCGCCCCGAGCTGCAACGGCACGTCATACCTGTCGGCCGACGCGGCCAGCATGCTCTTCTTGAACGAGTTGGCTCCCAGCTCCGGCCCTGAGGCGCCCCGCCGGGTGGTCGACCGGATCATGCCCATGGGCATGGGCGGCGGCGGCATGGGCACGCTCCAGGCCCTCCTCACCGAGCTCTCCGGGATGAAGAAGCCTCGAGGTTTCACGAACCGGGTGGTGCGGCGGGTGCTGGGCATGCGGCCCAAGCCCCCGCCCAAGTACCGCATGCTCATCATGATGGCCACCAACATGCCCCAGGCCCTCGACGAGGCCCTGCTGCGCCCGGGCCGCATCGACCGCATCTACAAGGTCGGTTACCCATCGAAGCCGGGACGGGTGCGCACCTACGAGGGCTATCTGTCCAAAGTCCGCAACGAGCTCACCCCCGATGATGTCGACAAGCTGGCCACCATCACGCCCTATGCCACCGGCGCCACCATCAAGGATCTGATCAACGAGGCCCTCATCAACGCCATCCGGGCGGGCCGCGAAGACATCACCTGGGCCGACATCATCAAGGCCAAGCACCTCAAGGACATCGGCCCCCCCGAGGACTCCGAGTACATCGAGCGGGAGCGCCACGCGGTGGCCCTGCACGAGGCTTGCCACGCGGTGGTGGCCCACCGGGTTCGCCACCACCTCATGATCGACGTGGCCACCATCGAGCGTAGGGGCGACATCGGCGGCTTCGTCTCGGGGATCCCGCCGGAGGACCGCTTCGTGCTGTGGCGGTCGGAGTACGAGGCCGACATCATGACCTCGCTGGCCTCCCTCGCCGGCGAGCGTATGTTCTTCGACGGCGACAGCTCGGCCGGCGTCTCGGGCGACCTGAAGCAGGCCACCACCATCGCCACCCTGATGGAGGGCTATCTCGGGATGGGCTCCACCATCGCCTGCCATGCCGTCACCAACGACGCCGGGATCGGTGGCGGAGGACGCCCCAAGGGCGACCAGGACAAGGAGAAGGACCTGTTGGAGAGCAGCCTGGGCGGGCGTATCGAGGACAAGCTGGCCGACCTGATGGCCCGCACCATCGACCTGCTGGCCGAGAACCGGACCGCGGTGCTGGCCGTCACGCACGCCCTGGAGACTTACAAGACGGTCACCGGCGACGACGTGGAGGCCATCATCGAGGGCCGACGCGGCAGCCTCATCGACGGCACGCCGTATGCCACCGCCGAGTTCTCCCGCCTGGCCGAGGAATATCACGCCCAGGTCGTGGCCGCCCACAAGGGCCATGCCAACGTCGACGGGCCGATGCCTGTGTTCAACGGGAACCGGGCCATCCTGGCCCCGGCCGCCGACGACCTTGCCCTCGACCCGACCAAGATCGAGCTCACCGAGGCCGAGCTGGCCGGCCGCCTCTCGCGCCGTCCCGAGGTCGACGATGCCGCCTCGTTTGGCGACGGGTCGGCCGGCGAGGACGGCAGCCCCGAACCCGCAGGCGACTGAACCCGACCACAACGGCAAGGGCGGCACCGACGGCCGCCGCAGATAGCCTCGCGTCCGTGGACGACTCCATCCTCATCTACGCGTCACGGATCTTCCGGTTGCCGATCATCGACGCCGAAGGCAGCGCCGTGGGTACGGTCGCCGACGTGGTGCTCCTGCCCGCGGTCGGCGGGCAGGCTCCGCAGGTGCTGGGCTTCGTCGCCGCCATCAATCGTCGGCGGATCTTCGTGGCTGCGGCCCGGGCCGGTGAGCTCGACGCGTCGGGAATGCGCCTGGCCGGTGGCACGGTCGACCTCCGCCACTTCTCCCTGCGCATGGGCGAGCTACTGGTGGGCGACCTGCTGGGCCGGCGGGTCGCCGGAGGTGTGGTCACCGACCTCGGCCTGCGCCCGGTCACCGCCCGGGCCCGCTCCTGGGAAGTGGCGACCATCGCCGTCGTCCCTCCCGGCCCTCTCGGGCGCCTGCGTTCGACGCGCGTGGTCGGCTGGCAGGACGCCGCCGACCTGTTCGACGCCGGGCCTCTGGCCGGTGAGGTGGCGGCCCTGCGCCAGCTTCACCCCACCGACGTGGCCCGGCGTCTCCAGCCCCTCACCGCCGAGCGCCGCCGTCAGTTGGTGGCCACCATGGACGACGAGCGCCTGGCCGACCTCTTGGAGG
>JALZAH010000325.1 GCA_030948425.1 Actinomycetota bacterium | reverse complement strand
GTCGGATTCCGCTGGACCTTCCGGTCCCGAGCGCTTTCGTCCGAGCTCATGGTGTCCTCCAGGTCGTTGGTCAGAAGTCCATGCTTGCCGCAGCGTCATGGTTTGCGGACACGCGAGCCTCGCAACTTCGGCGCGGGCGGCGGCCATGACCTGCTGTTCTCGCCGGCGCTCATCGAGGCGAGCACCGTTCCTGGGCAGACGATTCGGCTGCAGACGATCCGGCGACGGATGCCTGACGGGCGGCGAGCCGGTCCGCTTGCTAGGCTTGGACACCGCAGGTCAGGCCGTCGCCCAAACTGGCAGCCGCCACAGCATCGACGAGGAAACGCACGCATGGATCAGTCCTCCTCTACTCTCCCGGGGTCGCTGCCCTGGATCGAACGCCTGGTGGCCGTCGACACCACCAGTCGCAACTCCAACCTCGAGCTCATAGGGCTCTTGGAGGAGGAGATGCACCGGCTCGGGCTCAAGCCCGAACGGCTGCCGAACGCCGATGGCACCAAGACCAACCTCCTTCTCACGCTGCCGGCCGCGGACGGGTCGACCGATGGCGGCGTCGTGCTCTCGGGCCACACCGACGTCGTGCCGGTGGATGGGCAGGAGTGGGCCACGGACCCGTTCAGACCGGAGATCCGGGGGGACCGTCTCTACGGCCGTGGGACGGCGGACATGAAGTCGTTCCTCGGGGTGATCATGCACCGGTTGCCTGACATGGTGGGGCTGCGCTTTTCGGAGCCGGTGCACCTGGCCTTCTCCTACGACGAGGAGGTGGGCTGCTTCGGCGGCGCGCAGCTGGCCGAGGCTTTGGGGACCAGAGTGCGGCCACCGCGGCTCTGCATCGTCGGGGAGCCCACCAGTATGCGCGTCATCGCCGCCCACAAGTCGAGCAACCTCATGGAGCTGGTCTTCACGGGCCGGTCCGCGCATTCCTCGCTGACGCCCGAGGGCGTCAACGCGATCGAGTATGCGGCGCGCGCCATCACGGCAATCCGAGACCTGGCGGACGCCCGGCGCCGTGAGGGGCCCTTCGACGAGGCTTACCGGGTGCCGTGGACGACGGCCGGCGTCAACGTGGTCGAGGGCGGTATCGCCATGAACACCGTGCCCGAGCGTTGCCGGGTCCTCTTCGAGTTCCGGACTGTGGGTAGCGACGACCCGGCGGCGATCATCGACCAGATCACTCGGCTCGCCGACGACCTGCAGGGGCAGATGCGGGCCGAGCACGCCGACGCGTCGGTCGAGGTGAAGGTCCTCGCCCAGGTGCCGAGCCTGGAGAGCCGGACCGATGGTCCGGCATACGCCTTGGCCACGCAGGCCGGGGGCACGCCGTCGCTCGACAAGGTCACGTTCGGCACCGAGGCCGGCCAGTTCGCCAACGCGGGGATCGACGCGGTGGTCTGCGGTCCGGGGGACATCGCGCAGGCCCATGCCGCCGACGAGTACATCACCCTCGACGACATCGCCGCGGGTGCGAGGTTCGTCGACCGGCTTCTCGTGCACCTGAGCTCCAGCAGCCGCTGATCCACACCGTTGAGAAGGAGCGTTCGATGAGCCAGACCGCAACCATCACGCCCGAGCAGCAGCGCACCCTCCGGCGGGCCGTCGTGGCCTCGTCGGTGGGCAACGCGCTCGAGTGGTTCGACATCATCGTCTACGCCTCGTTCGCCGCCGTGATCGCCAAGTAGTTCTTCCCCCAGGCCGAAGGAGTCACCGGACTGCTGTTCACGTTCGGCGCCTTCGCCACCTCCTACCTGATCCGCCCGCTGGGCGCACTGGTGCTCGGGACGTACTCGGACCGGTCGGGCCGGAAGAGCGCCCTCACCGTCACGATCACGATCATGACGGTGGGCACCGGGATCATGGCCGTGGCACCCACCGCGGCAGCGATCGGGCCGGCGGCGGGCCTGTTGATCCTCGCCTCACGCCTTCTGCAGGGCTTCTCCGCAGGTGGCGAGTTCGGCACCGCGACCACGTTCCTGGTGGAGAACGCCCCCAACCGCAAGGCCTTCTACGCGTCGTGGCAGGTCGCGACCCAGGGTGCAGCGATGTTCCTGGCGTCGGTGTTCGGCTTGGTCCTCAACGTCTTCCTGACCAGTGACCAACTCAACTCCTGGGGCTGGCGGGTGCCGTTCATCTTCGGCCTGCTGGTCGGCCCGGTCGGGCTGTACATCCGTACCCGGATGGACGAGACACCGGAGTTCATGCACTCCGAGCGGGTCAAGTCCCCGCTGGTCCAGACCATCACCCACCACGCCGGACCCGTCGTCAGTGCCACGGCGGCGGTCGGCCTGGCCTCGATCCTGGTCTACCTGATCCTCTACATGCCGACCTTCGCAGTGACCAACCTGCACCTGCCCACCTATGCCGGGTTCCTCGGCGGAATGATCAGCGGCCTGGTCAGCCTCATCGGGGTGCCGTACGTCGGCAAACTCGCCGACCGGGTGGGGCCGGTAAGGATCATGCTGACGGCCGCCGTGGCGACACTCGTGTTAGCGGTTCCCCTCTTCCTAGTCCTCGTCGCCAACCCGTCGGTTCTGACCCTCACCCTGGTGCAAATCGTTCTCGGAGTGCTGATGGCATTCTACTTCGGTCCCCTCCCGGCGTTGCTGACGTCGATGTACCCCACGCAGATCCGCACCACCGGTCTGTCGATCTCGTACAACCTGGGCGTCACCCTCTTCGGCGGCTTTGCGCCCCTCATTCTGACCTGGCTGATCAGTTCGAGCGGCAGCCTCCTGTCACCCAGCTACTACCTCATCGCGGTCGCCGGGGTGTCCCTCATCGGCATGCTTGTCATCAGGAGCCGGCAATACGTCGAGCGCTGAGCACCGCTACGCCCGATTGGTGTCAGGTAATGGCTACAAGCCTCTCGAGACAACAAGCACGACCGGCATCGAGACGAGAACGCGGGTGAGGGTCACCCCATGCAGGTGCAGGTCGAGGGCTTCTGGTCCACCCCCTGAAGACCAAGCACTACAACCGGCACGAGTTCACGTCCCACACCGCGGCGATGACTCCGTCAGCTCAAGGATCGAGACCACCTACAACCGCCGCCGCCGCCACAGCGCCCTCGGCATGACCAACCCGGTAGAGACCGAACGCCGGACCCCCACAGCGGCATAAGCCGCGCAAGCCGATGTCCACCAGACGGGGCAACCCCATCTCCGCCGGTAGGGCCGGGGGGGGTCTGTCCGATCATCGGTGTAACTGGC
>JALZAH010000306.1 GCA_030948425.1 Actinomycetota bacterium | reverse complement strand
TTTCTGGGCCGGGGTGGCACCGACACCACGGCGGTGGCCCTGGCCCAGGCGCTCAAGGCCGACGCCTGCGAGATCTACACCGACGTGTCGGGTGTGTTCAGCGCCGACCCCCGCGAGGTGCCCGAGGCCCGCAGGTTGCGCCGGGTCAGCTTCGAGGAGATGTTGGAGATGAACGCCGCCGGCTGCCCCAAGCCGGCCATGCGCTCGGTGGAGTTCGCCCGCAACCACGGTGTGGCTCTGCACGTTCGCTCGGCTTTCACCTGGGAACAGGGCACGTGGATCGACGAGGAGGATCAAGCCATGGAACAGGCCATCATCTCGGCGGTGATCTCGGATCGCTCCGAGGCCAAGCTGACCGTCGCCGGGGTGCCCGACCATCCCGGAGTTGCCGCCCGGCTGTTCCGGGGGCTGGCCGAGCGGTCGATCAATGTGGACATGATCGAGCAGAACGTGTCGAGCGACGGTTGTACCGACATCTCCTTCACCGCTCCCCACGAGGACCTGGAGGCGGCGCTCGCCGTGGTCACCGGACTCCAACCCGAGATCCATGCCCGGTCCGTCAGCGCCGACCCCGACATTGCCACCGTGTCGATCATCGGGGCGGGGATGAAGACCAACCCGGGGGTCTCGGCCACCATGTTCGAGGTCCTGGCCGCTGAGGGCATCAACATCGAGATGATCTCTACGTCCTCGATCAGGCTGACCTGTGTGCTGCGAGCGGAGGTCATGGACCGAGCCGTGGTCGCCCTGCACCGGGCGTTCGAGCTGGAGGGGAGCTGACCATGGGCCTGACGATCGGCATCTACGGAGCCACCGGTCAGGTCGGCGGGGTCATGCGCCACATCCTCGCCGAGCACCCGTCGCTTCGCGTGTCGAGCCTCCGTCTGTTTGCCTCCGCCCGTTCCGCCGGCCGGGTCCTCGAGGGCGTCACCGTCGAGGACGTGGCCACGGCTGACCACCGCGGTGTCGACATCGCTCTGTTCTCCATGGGCGCCGGGGCATCAAAGCAGTGGGCGCCACGGGTGGCTGCGGTCGGCGCCATCGTCATCGACAACTCCTCGGCGTGGCGCATGGATCCCGACGTGCCCCTCGTGGTCCCCGAGGTCAACGCCGCCAAGTTGGCCCACATCCCCAAGGGCATCGTGGCCAACCCGAACTGCACGACGATGGTGTGCATGCCGGTGCTCGCCCCCCTCCACGCCGAAGCCGGCCTTCGTACCCTGGTCGCCTCCACCTACCAGGCCGTGTCGGGTGCGGGCCTGGCCGGTGTGGCCGAGTTGGACGACCAGATCCGGGCGGTCGGGGACAAGGCGGCCGCCCTCGCCTTCGACGGATCGGCGCTCGACTTTCCCCCGACGACGCAGTTTCCCCACCCGGTGGCCTTCAACGTGATTCCCCACGCCGGCAGCTTCGTGGATGACGAGACCAGCGAGGAGCACAAGCTCCGCGACGAGAGTCGCAAGATCCTCGGGATCGCCGATCTGGCCGTCTCCGTCACCTGTGTGCGAGTACCGGTCTTCACTGGCCACTCCCTGGCCCTCAACGCCGGCTTCGAGCGCCCCCTCGCGGCCAGGCGGGCCGCCGAGCTGTTGAGCGGCGCTGGCGGAGTCCGGGTCGTCGACGTGCCCACGCCCCTCGCCGCCGCCGGCACCGATCCCTGCCTGGTCGGGCGGATCCGTGAGGACCGCAGCCGGGAAGACGGTCGGGGCCTGGCCCTGTGGGTCTCGGGCGACAACCTGCGCAAAGGAGCAGCCCTCAACGCCGTGCAGATCGCCGAGACCGTTGTCGGGACCCATCGACGAGCCACGTAGCCGGCGGCGTACCGTCGTCGTGTGCGAACTCGACCTGTTTTGGCCACCGCGCTACGTCTACACTCTGGCGCACAGAGCGGCAACGCCCTGATGTCAGGTTCGTAGGAGGTGAAGAAATGTCGGCAGCGACGGGACCTTCCAAGCTCTTTCGTGCCCCGCGTGCGCCTTCGGATCTCTCCCCCAAGGACACTCCTACCACTCGCTCGAAGCTGGGGCCGCTTCCCCCATTCGCGGCGGATGACACCCTCCTGTCCGAGCTGCGGCTGGGCCGGGGCCGTCCACTCGCTCTCCGCTGGCGCTTTCTGCGCTCGTCGGGGATCATCCTCGGTGTCGACATCCTGGCCATCCTGGGAGGCATCCTCGTCGTCGACCGGCTCGACCGGGCCACCCTCACCTATCTGGTCCTGGTGCCGGCGTGGTTGGCCCTGTTGGGGTCGTATCGGCCTCGCATTGCCCCCAGCGTCCAGGCCGATCTCGTTCCCCTGCTCGGAGCCCTCGCGTGTCCCATGCTGGTGCTGGCCTGGATCCACACGCCGAGCGCCGTCAACCTTCTCCACGACGTCCCGGTGGCCACCGGCCTGGTCCTGGTCGGGCGCCTGGTGTCCTACTTCTTGCGCCGGGTGGCTCGGGCCCGCACCACGTCGACGGAACCGACCCTGATCGTGGGCGCCGGGATCCTGGGCTGCCAGGTGGCACGTGTCCTGCTTGACCACCCGGAGTACGGGATCCTGCCGGTGGGGTTCGTCGATGGCTTCCCCGACGACGACAACCTGCCCTTGCCCGTCGTCGGCGACATCGACGCGTTCGATGAGGTCGTCCGCCGGGTCGGTGCCGTCCGGGTCATTGTCGCCTTTGGGGCCAACCGGGAGACCGAACTGGTCGAGGTGCTGCGGGCCTCGGTCGAGGCCCGAGTCGAGGTCCACATCATCCCCCGCCTCTTCGAGCTGGGTGTCACCCCGTCGGGACCCGACGCCGACATCGTGTGGGGGTTCCCGCTCCAACATGCCCGGAGGGCGGCGTTGCGCTCCCCGGCGTGGCGGACCAAGCGCGTGGTCGACGTCGCCGTCTCCACGATCGTCCTGGCCATGTTCTCGCCGGTGCTCGCCGCCGCTGCCCTCGGCGTACGGATGAGCGGCCCCGGTCCCGTCCTCTTCCGCCAGCGCCGGCTCGGTCAGCGTGGGGAGGTGGTGGAGATCTACAAGTTCCGCAGCATGAAGCTCAACAGCGATGCCGACACCCGCTGGGGCGGAGCGGAGGACGACCGGGTAACCCGCATGGGCAGGGTGCTCCGGGCCACCAGCATCGACGAGCTGCCGCAGATGATCAATGTCTTCAAGGGGGACATGTCCCTCGTCGGGCCGAGACCCGAACGACCTCATTTCGCCAGTCAGTTCAACCAGCAGATCTTCCGCTATCGGGACCGCCTGCGAGTGCCGGTGGGGCTGACCGGATGGGCTCAGGTGCATGGTCTGCGGGGAGACACATCGATCGAGGAACGGGCCCGGTTCGACAACTACTACATCGAGCACTGGTCATTGTGGTTCGATCTGGTGATCCTCGCCCGTACGGTGACGTACGTGGCGGCGGAGGTTCTCCGGGTTCGCTCGAGGGACTCCTGACCCACAGGAGGGACTTCGCAGCCGTCAAGCGAGTCGCCGTTCAACCTCGTTGACCAGACGCCTGCTGAAGCGCCTCAGCGTCGAGGCGACATCGCTGATGGCCGGAAGGGGATCGTCGACTGCGATCCCGTCGTAACGATAGCTCGGCCTGAACAGGTCGGCCATAGCGCCGAGGGCAGCTCTGCGTGGCCAAGGTGGTCCTGCAGGCGGCTGCTCCCGGCGGCGAAGCACCGCCTCGATCCAGTCCAGCTCGTGGGCCATGTGATGTCCACGGACTCCACGTTGGTACGAGGTGTCCACCTCGATGCTGGCGGGCGACTCTTGAAGAAAGAGGTCGGACAACTTTGCCGGAAAGTCCATGCCACTGTGCACCGCGAGCGGCAACGAACCCCAGATCCTCCCGTTCACCTCCATCAGCACGACCTCTCCATCACGCACTTTGAACTCGACCATCGCCAGCCCGGTCCAGTGAAGGGCTGCGAGCAGTCGGCTTGCGTAATCGTAGAGCTGCCGATCGAGGTCGACACTCTCACAGAGAGCTCCGACACCCCCGCTCGGTGGAAGCTCGCGAAGCCGCCGGTGCTGGAATGCCGCAAGTGGCCGTCCGTTGGAGGTCAGCATGCTGACGCCCACGCCCGAACCGGGCCAGTAACGTTGGAGCAGCATGCCAATGTTCTCTGATGCTTCCTCGCCACTTCTCATGCGCCGGCGCGCCGTGGTTTCATCGCACGCATAACTGGTCGAAAACCGCTTGAAATGTCCCTCCGGGGTCAGGACTCTCGAGTACTGCGGTTTCATGACCAGGGGCAGGCCAAGATCGCCGATGCTCAGGTCCGCCGCCCATGGATCGGTCACGAGCACGCTGTCGGGGACAGGTATGCCGATGTCGGCTGCGAGCTTCAGCGTGGCCGCCTTGTCCATTGTCGTATACAACGCCTCGACAGCGGCCGTAGCGAGCGTGCAGACTGACGGAAAGTCCTTGGCGTAGGGCACGACCGTGAGCAACGTCTCATCGGTTACCGGCACCAGAAGCTCTACCCCATGCCGCTCCACCGCCTCGACGAGCGCCTGGCGGATAAGTTCTGGACTGCGACGCCAGGCAGGGTCATGCAGTCGTACCGTTGTGTATCGAGATCGGAAGCCGACAGCCGAGCTATCGGCCGATGCGGCGACGATCGTAAAACCCCTTCGTCCAAGCGAACGAATGACAGCCAGCGAGCTCATCAGTTCCGCATCGGTGATCAGGGCAACTGGCACATCAGGCCTCTCGGCGGTGTGCGGCGAAATCCAGCACCGCATTTGTAAGCTCGCCGACGACCTCGTCAAGCGGCCGGCTCACGTCAACCATCCGCAGCTGTACGCCCTCAGCCATCCTGACGTACTCCTCGCGTCGCGTCTCTCGCTCCTTTAGCGTCCCCTCTGGCTTTCGGGCATAGAGAACTTCCGCCGGCGCGTCGAGACAAAAGGTGATGTCCGGTCTGGGAAGAACCTTGGTCAGCCACCAGCCGTGTAACCGATGCGCCGGCGACCGTGCGACCTCAGCCACATGGTGGTAGTAGTAATCATAGAAATAGTGACGGTCGAGCACCGTTACACGGCCTCGCTGGACCTGGCGCAATGCGCGCCGGTACTGATGAAGTTCCTCACCCATTTGGGCGCCCGTAAGAACAAGTTGGCTAACCTCATCACGGATTTGGGAGCGAGTGGAACGCCGGTAAGCAGAGAGACGGACGGTCGGCGGCGGTGCCATCGCTGGGCGGCTCGCTTCCTCCTGCGCCCAGCGCCGGCGAAGGAGTCGAGTGGTGATCAGGACGGGGACGCCCTCGGGAGGGTCGTCCCCGAGGTACACCGAGGCTGCTGGAAGCGGAAGTGTGACCGCCAGTCGAGCGGCAACCGTCGACTTGCCAGCTCCGTCCGCTCCGACCAGCGCGACCATGAAGCCCTCGTTACGAGGCATTGCGCACCACCTCGGCGATCGCATCCAGAAGACAGTCGGGATCCTGATCCTTCGGGACGGTGGCCGTCATGACCGTGACGCCCTGTAACGCGTGGTGGGCAACGTCGGTGAAGGCTCTGCCGTCGACCATCTCTGATGGTAAGGCTAACGGAGGGCGGGCGTAGCTCGCCAGGCGCTGAACGGGGAGCAGTGCAGCGATGTCGTCTCGGTACAGAACGGCGAGCCGTGCGACGGCGTCGGCCGGGTCGATGGTCATAAGGCCCTGTTTCCCGTTCTGTTCCGTGGGCCCAAGGAGGACGAGCAATCGCATTCGAGTCCCTGATTCGGACGGAAAAGCGTCGACGTCGACATCGACGAATGCATGGTCCCGCAGCCGGGAAGCGATGCGTTGCTGCAGGTGTTGGGGCAGCGGGGCGGTCACGGCCTGCAGCACAGCACTTGCTACCCGCCAAAAGAGGAGCCGATGGTGTGCAGCCGCTGGCATCGTCAGCCCTCCGTCCTCAAAATTGGAGAGATGGTGCGGACGCACCCGCACCGCTTCACTTCTGCCGTGCAGGGACGCGTCAGGGGCCACCACGACATGTTCGGCGGCGACGAGGCGGCCGCCGCGCAAGAGCAGGCCAAGGAGGATGCGGGTCTTGCCTGCGGCTGAGGGACCGACGACCACAACGCCAAGGTGATCGAGGCTGACGGTGACACCGTGCAGTGGAAGGTCTCCTCGCTCGAGTGAGCACACCATGGCCAACTCCGTGAGCAGGGGTGGTAGTGGGCTACCTTGACGGCATCGGAGCGTGATCCCGCCAGCGGTCGACCCGAGCCGAAGTGCCGCATGAGGCGTGACGGAGAGCTCGCCCTGGCGAGTCACCGAGCTTCTTCCAACGAGATCGTCGGAACGCTGGGTGCCCATGGTCTCCACCCAAGTGATGGTCAGATCGGGCTTACGATGGCTCCCCGAGAGCGGGAAGCCCAATCCGAGTTGTTCTCCCACCCAGCTGACCTCGGAGGCACTGACATTCTCTAGTCGAACACGGAGAGACTCATCACCAAGGTCGACATGCACCGACCGAGTGGGCCTCACGGCCCGGGTACGAACAGCCAGCAGTCGATTCCGGGCGCTGTGACGGAGCTCGACGAGGACAGCCTTCACGGGACGGTGACAATAACCAGGTCTGACCACGACGGCCACTGCTCGAACCAGTTCTCCACAAGTCAACGTGGATCGCGGCAAGGGAGCGTGTCTCGCTCGCCACGGCCACGATGTCGCCTACTATCTGCCCATGGGGCAAGCCCCATGCTGGTAGGAGGGTGAGCAGGTGAGCAGCAGTGTCCGCAAGTTGACCGGCGCCCTGCTGATCTCCGCTGCGTGTCTCGTAGCCGGTGGTGGCCTCCTACCAGCCGCTACTGCAGTTGCCAGCTCACAGGGGACTGACCCTGTTTTGGTGGCCGCCGGCGACATAGCCTGCTCGCCGAGCGATTCAGCGTTTGCCGGCAATGACGGGACGTCGTGCCAGATGCGGGCCACGGCCAACGAGATTGCCTCGATTGCCCCCCAGTACCTGTTACCTATCGGCGACACCCAGTACAACGACTTCTCGATGCCCCAAGGGACGCAGCCGACGTCCGCTGATTACGCAAACAGCTATGACCCGACGTGGGGCCGCCTCGGTGCTCGGGTCCCGGGCCTCACCGTCCGCCCGGTCGCCGGAAACCATGAATACGGCGACGTCGTTGACTCCGACCAACCACCGCTGGCGAGCGGGCAAACCTACTTCGACAACTTCGGGCCCGGCGGGCTCAACGAACTCCCCCCCGCCGTTACCAACGCCACCACCGACCATTACAGCTACGACATCCCGGTGAACGGTGGCTCCTGGCACGTCATCGAGCTCGACAGTGAATGCGCAGCGGTCGGTGGCTGCGCCGCCGGCTCACCCGAGGAGACCTGGTTGCGCAACGACCTGGCGACACACCCGAACAGCTGCACCATGGCCGCCTGGCACGAACCCCGCTGGGCGTCGGGCGGTGCTGGCAACGATGACTCCTACGCCGCGTTTTGGAACGACCTTGTGAGCGCTCACGCCGCATTGGTGCTCAACGGCCACGATCACTTCTATCAGCACTTCGGTTCCATGGACGCTAGCGGCAACGCCACGACGAGCGGCGTCTCGGAGTTCATCGTCGGTACGGGCGGAGAAGACCATGGGAAGATCGGACCCCCCACCCCGACCGTGGTGGCTCAGGACGGCAACGACTTCGGGGCTCTGAAGATGACCCTGCACGCAGCGTCGGCTAGCTACGCAATGCAGACAACCAGCGGCGGCATCGTCGACTCAGGAAGCGTCGCCTGTGCCGGTAAACCCACCCAAGTGGCTGGTCGGTCGGGGGGCAGCTATGTGCCCCTGTCCCCGTCGCGCATCGTTGACAGCCGCATCGGTCAGGGCGCTGTGACCACGTTGGGCGCTGGCCAGGCGGTCACGGTGACGATGCCGGCGTCGGTGCCTCAGGGGGCTTCGGCGGTGGCGTTGAACGTGACCGAGGTTGATGCCACCGCCCCGGGGTATCTGAGTGTGTATCCGGCTGCGGGCGGGCCGCCACCGTTGGAGGCGTCGCTGAACTTCGTGGCCGGGCCGGCCAACTGTACGGTCCCGGACTGTGTGGTCCCCAACC
>JALZAH010000296.1 GCA_030948425.1 Actinomycetota bacterium | reverse complement strand
TTGCGGCGGGGGAAGGCGGCCGTAGCCATTGCGTCGCTCCGTCGGCAAGTGTCACCTGAAACGTGGCCTCCTGTAAGCCGACGACGCCGAGTGTCCCGTAGCTCAGTGTGTTCCATCTGTCGGGGGCGGCTGCCACCATGTGGCGCCCGATGTCATGTACCAGCTCCTGCTGGCGGACAGCAGATGGCGGGGCGGATGCTGTGCTGTCAGTCATTGAAGAACACTCGCTCTTTCAGGGGACCGCGTCGATTTGGTAGGTCACGTGCACCTCGTTGGGCACTCCGTGCACTCCCGAGTATGCCTTGATGTGTTGGCGGCGTGCGGCGTGCAGGGGGATGGCGCGATAGGCGGTGTCCTCGGCCCGGGAGGGTTGACTGCGAACACTTGAATGAGTGGGTCGTCGGTGGGGCGGGGGCTGCTTGGCTGCGGGGCTAGCCGCACCGTCGGAAGTACCCTTGGGCCCCTGAGCGCCGGGAAGGGCCCCGCATTTTTGGGAATCTGCCTATGGCACGTCTCGCTCCCGGTCGCCGTTCCAACCCTTTGTCAGCGAGCGCGGCGCTCGCAGGCGCCAAGAATCACCGATCAGCTCTGCAACCTCCTCGACGTCAACCGCGCTCAGGCGGACAAGGACGACGGGGTGGCCGTCGTAGTGAGGCGTCGTGAAGAACTTGTCCAGGTCGGAGGCGACCAGCGCCTCCTTCTCTGCGAGCGACTCGACCCAGACCACCACCGCGTCGGGCTCGTCTCGAATCCAGGTGAATATTCGCGGCTTGGTCCGCCAGGAAGGGCGACCGCCGTACGAGTCTTGCTCGTAAGCGCCGGGGAAGCTCAGTGCGATCCGACGAACGTCTACCTCGGTGACCACCATTCGAGCTTCGCATGACTCCGCGATATCCGAAGCATCCAGGGTTGATGGCACCTTCGCATGGCGGGTGACGGTGATCTCGTCGATGAGATCGCGACGCAGAGACTCCTGATGACCTTGTCCCCGTCGATGTTGACCCCCGTGCGTCCGTGCGTCCGTGCGTTCGTGCGTAGCCACCCACAAAGGAGCCCGCACAGCGCCGCCGCAGGGTTGACAACCAGTTGGGTAGACAGTAACTTACGGTAAGTGATTGCTAACGTATTGACTGCCCTGGCCGATCCGACCCGTCGCCGAGTCTTCGAGCTCATTGCCGAGCGGCCGAGCCCGGTCGGCGAGCTCGCCGAGCAGCTACCCGTAAGTCGGCCTGCGGTGTCCCAGCACCTCAAGGTCCTGCGGCTCGCCGGTCTCGTCGAGGAGCGACGGCTCGGCACACGCCACGTCTACAGCCTCGACGCATCGGGGCTCGAGGCGGTACGCGCTTACTTCGACTCGTTCTGGCAGCGATCACTGACCGCCTTCAAGACGGCTGTCGAGCAGTCCACCACATCAAACCAATCCGCCACTGAGGAGGCACTGTGACCACCAGCAGCAGCACCAACATCGACACCCAGACTGTTCGCCGGTCCGTCGTCGTCGACGCACCGATCGAGCACGCTTTCATCTTCTTCACCCGGGACATCGGAGCGTGGTGGGACGCGGATAAGCACCTGCTGACCGAAGAACTTGCGGACATGGTCTTCGAGCCGCGCGTCGGGGGCCACATCATCGACCGCGGCGTGAACGGGACTGAAAGTCGCTGGGGGACAGTCTTGGTATACGACCCGCCAACCCGCGTCGCCTTCAGCTGGGGCATCAACCTCAGCTGGCAGTTGGAGACGGATCCGGCCAAGACGAGCGAGGTCCACGTGAGCTTCACCGACGAGGGCGCGGGGCGCACCCTCGTCGAACTGGAGCACCGCCATCTCGACCGCCACGGGAACGGCTGGGAGGCTATGCGTGATGCCGTCGGGTCGCCCAAGGGCTGGGACCTCGAGCCCTATGCCAAGGCGATCGCCGGCTCCTCGTAACCGGACCGGCAAACGCAGATCAGCCCCGGCGGCTGGCCCACACGGCATCGAGAGGATCGCCCCTACGCCTAGGCGGCGTACGCCGCTGTGCTGTCGGCTCGGACCAGCCGCCGGCGGCCCGGAAGTAGGTGATGACGATCTCAGAATGTTGTTCCTCGGTGCTCTCCATCCACCCCGAGATGGCCTTGGTCGGAAACATCCGGTTGGAGAATGTACAGACGAACACTCCCTCGGGGCGGACGACCCGTGCCACCTCGGCGAAGACCTCGATCGGCCGTACCAGGTAGTCGACCGAGACACAGCACACGACGGCGTCGAAGATGGCATCGGCGAACGGAAGCTTCGGATCTTCGTTCAGATCGTGCACCATCCACGTTGTCGCCTGCCGGTTGGCGGCGAGCTCGTCGTCATTCAGCCCCAGGACGGTGAGCTCGGCGGGAGCTTCTTCGAAGTGAGAGACCCACGAGCCCATGAGATCGAGCACCCGCCCTCGGACGTCGAGCTCGGCGTAGAGGGCCCCTACGGCGGTGATGGCGCCCTTGTCGATGTGGGTCACGAACCGGGGGTGGCGGTAGAAGTCCGGATCGGGTGCGGGGTCGTCTCGCCTGAAGAACCCTTCCGGGAAGCGGTCGTTCATCGTTGTCACTCTTCCAGGCCAGCGGGGTCTACGGCCCCAAAACGGAACGATGTCCGTTCAACAAGTCGGGCCACGACGGCTGGCGGAGGCCGATCGGGGGTAGAGGCACCGGCAGACACGGAGGAGTGACCATGGCATGGTTGAGCGGTGATTGGCAGAGCCTCGGGACGGTCGCAGCCAAAGCCGCCCTCATCTACGTTGTAGCTCTTGTCGGTCTGCGGTTCGGGCAGCGGCGCACCCTGGCCCAGTGGACTGCAATCGACTTCGCCGCGGCTGTGGCCATCGGGGCCATCATCGGTCGGACCGCGGTGGCGAGCGGGCAGTCCTTTGTAGTCGGTGCCATGGCCCTCGTCACCCTCCTCGCCGCTCACTTCGTGATCAGCGTGGCTCGATTTTCGCCCGTGGTGGCGAAGCTCGTCGATCATCGAGTCCGGGTCCTGGTCGACCACGGACGGTTGCGGAAGGACCAGCTGAGGATCTGTGGAGTGACCGAGAACGACGTACTGGCCAAGCTGCGTCAGCAAGGTGTCCTTGACCTGGCGGAGGTGCGCTACGCCCTCTACGAGACGAAAGGGGACCTCACGGTCGTTTGGGAAGCTGCCGTGACCGGCAGTGACCCGGAGTTGGTGGTATCAGCTCTCCGTGACGCCGCCGGAGCCGCCGATCCGGGGGAGCGGTGATCGGCCGGCTCCCAGGCTACGTTTCCAGTGAGCCAAGGCGGCCGTGGGAATGCCCCGGTATTCATGACCGTTGTCTATGGGCGGCGCTGCCGCCGGCGACCCGGCCCCGATGAAGGGGGACTGCGGCGACGACCTGATGGTCCTTCGAGATCTTCGGTCAGAGCGAGTCCATCTCGTGCCACCGCTTCTGGCCGGACATGTGGCCGGGAGTTGTACGCACGGACGGCACCGCAGGAGAACTATGTCGGAATCCCCAGCCCGCTGTTGGCCTCGACGGTGTTCGACTCCTCCGGCGAGGACCTCCGCGCCTCACCCGGAACGCCAGGAGAGGCGGTGTGTCGCTCACCGTCGATGATGTCGGCTACTACCGGGACGAGGCACCCACCCGTCAGGCGTTCCGCTTCGGATGGTTCCACTCCGGCGACAGCCGTACCTAACGTCGACGCCGACGTGGCCCCCTGATCCACCCGTCGGTATTCAAGGGAGTTGACGCGGGTACGTGTAGACCCATGTTGCCGTCCCCCCGGTCCTCCCCCCTTCCTGAGCGCCCACCGTCATCGGCCCCGAACCCGTGCTGAGGGGTCGTTACGGACCGACCGTCGTGGTCATGCTGGTCGCCCTGTGCCCCGACCTGATCGTTTCGTCAGGCTTCGAGCCCCTCCAGATGGTGCTCACCCACGATCTCCACACCAGCCGTCTCACCCTCGAGCTGGGATCGTCGCTGAGCGATGCCGGATACGCGCTGGGAGCGGTTGTGGCCGTGGACCTGGTACAGCGATTCGCCCAGCGTCGCCTGTTCGTCTACAGCCAGATGGCTGTCGTCGTCGGGGCCGCCATCAGTGCCGTCGCCCAGAGTGGCTGGACCTACGGCACGGGCCGGATGATCGACGGGCTGGCCACCGGGTTCCTCCTGGTCCTGGCTCTGCCCCCCCTGGTCACCACCTTCGGCGCAGGCCGCCTCCCCTTCACCATGGCGCTGGTCAACATCGGCCTCTTCGGTGCCGCTGCCGCCGGTCCGCTGGTCGCCGGCGGGGTGGCCGCCACCGGTGCCTGGCGCCAGTTGTACGCCGCCGTCGCCGTTCTCAGCGCTCTGGGTGTGTTGCTGACTTGGCGGACGCTGCCCGAGCGGGACGGGCTCAACCCCAATCAGGCGATCAACCCGACGCTGTTCCCACTGGCGGTGGCCAGCACGGTGCTGCCGTTCTTCGGCGCCGCCCAGTTGACGTCACACTCGTTTCGCTCGGTCCTGGTATGGGTGCCGCTGGCCGTGGGGATCATCGCCTTGGGGCTCTTGGTCGTCACCCAATACCGGCACAGCTCACCGCTGATACCGGTACGGAGGCTGAACTCGACGCTGCCTCTGGCCGGGACCATCTGCGCCATGATCGGCGGGGCGGCCTTTGTCCTGTGCCTCCAGGTCGTGCAGATCTGGATGACCGACGTCGTCCATCGGCAAGCCCTCGACGGGGCGGTAATGCTGTGGCCTGCCGTGGTGGGGGCGGTGGTCGCCGCCGCCATCTTCGGGCGCGTGTTGCGGACCCGGCTCTTGGCTGCTGTTGTCGGGGCCGGACTCGTCTGTCTGTTGGGCGCTGCCGCCCTGCTTCAGCTCCTGAAGGCGAGCGGCGGGCAGGAGACACTGATCATGGTCATCGCCTTGCTCCTGGGACTGGGCGCAGGTATGACGGTCGCCCCCGGTCTCTTCACCGCCGCCCTGAGCCTTCCTTCTTCCGAGGTGGCCCGAGCCGTCGGCGTCGTCGAGTTGCTGCGCGCCGAAGCCGCGTTCGTCCTGGCCCCCATGGTCGCCCATGTTGCCATGTGGCACGGGAGCAGACCCGCCGAGGTGCTCGCCGGCCTTCGCGACGGTTCGTGGACTGCGCTGGTGATTGCTGGTGCCGGCCTTGTCGGTCTCGGCGCCTTGTTGGCATCAGGCTGGGTTGCGCCTCAGCGCCCGGATCTCGACGCGTGGCTCGACGGTGACAGCCCGGCCTTGGCTTCTCCGCCCGTCGGCGCTGTCGTGCGTTCCTCGGCGTGAAGGGAACGACGCCGACCTCGCTCAGGGCGCTGAGCGCCCCGCTGTCCCGCACGTACCCCGCAACGAGTTTGGACAGTCGGCGTCGCCGGCGCCAGGGCCCGACTCGGAGCTGACCCCTACCCTGGTGGGGTACCGGTGTCGAAGACGTCGACAGGCGGGCAGACCAGGAGACGCTCGGCAAGCTCCCGTTTCATCTCGGTCAGTCGACGCTCATCCTCGGGGTTTCGACTGTCCGTGCCGGCCAGGGCGACGAACTCGTGGGTGACGAGGCCCTCCCGGAGGAGCAGGGTCACCGACCGGGACTGGTAGGTCATGCGAAACACGAAGGATTCGAGGGTGGTTCCCCGGTCCGGGCGTGCCAGGCTGAGGTCGATGACATAGCGTTCGTCGGTCGAGGCCCGGGTCACCAACTCGAAGCCGTCACGCGCCCCCGGGCCACGGAAGGCGGTTTCGATGGTGATCTCCCGCCGTTCGATGGAGCCCTCGGGGGCGAGGATTGGGAACGCACCGTGCATGGCCTGGTGGGCCAGGGCCACACCGGCCGGGCTGCCCGGACCGCTGTAGCGAAGCATGTCCGCGAAGGAGAAGGCCAGGGTGGTTCCCTCGTCGACCACCACGATCGGGTCGGTCACGGTTCGGCAACCTTGCTTTGGTCAGCCTGGGCCACGGCGTTGAGGTTACTGGCCCGCTCGAGCGTGCTAGGCACGAGCGATGGCTGATCCACAAGGGACCGACAGTGCCGGTCATCAGCCTCCCCGGTCGGAGGTCGGTGCCGTCGACGTGCGCCCCGTCAAGGGCTGGCGACAGCTTCGTCACTTCATCGAGTTGCCCTACTGGCTCCACGCCCACACGTTGTGGGTCCCACCGGTGAGGGTGGAGCGTTGGCTGTATCTGTCCCGTCGGCTCAACCCCTACTTCACGCACGCCCATGCCCAGTACTTCCTCGCCTATCGGGACGAGCGCATGGTGGGGAGGATCAGCGCTCAGGTCGACACCGCTTTCAACGAGTTTCACGCCAACCGCTGGGGCATGTTCGGGTTTCTCGAGTTCAACGACGATCCTGCGGTCGTCGAGGCTCTCCTGGCTGCCGCCGAGCGGTGGCTGCGGGCCCAGCGTTGTGATCGCATGGTCGGGCCCATGGACTTCTCGCTGAATGACGAGAGCGGGATCCTGGTCGAGGGTTTCGACCTTGCCCCCCTGGTCAAGCAGCCCTGGCATCCGCCCTACTATCAGCGGCGCTGCGAGGAGGCCGGACTGGACAAGGCCATGGATCTGCTGTCGTGGTATCTGGAGGTCGGCGATCGCTCCCGCCTCGACGCAGTGTTGCCCAAGCTGGCCGATCGGGCCTACAACAAGCATGGGATCCGCATCCGCAAGATGTCCCGGCGACACCTCCGCCGGGAGATGGATGCCTTCGCCGACATCTACAACCAGGCATGGTCGAACAACTGGGGCTTCGTACCCTACGCCAAGGCTGATCTCGACGCCCTCGCCTTGGAGCTGCAGTTCGGCTTTGCGCCGGGATGGTTCATGGTCGCTGAGCACAACGGCGAAACCGTCGGCATGGCCATCACCTTGCTGGACCTCAACCCGGTGTTCACGCGTATGAACGGTCGACTCCTGCCTTTCGGCTGGTGGTACCTGCTCAACCGCCACCGCTTCGCCGACCAGGTTCGCGTCGGCTTTCTCGGCGTCAAGCCCCAGTACCAGTACACCGGCGCCGCCGCCGCCCTCTACGTCGAGCACTTCAACACCGCTGAGCGATCTCCGCTGAAAAAAGGCGAGGCCGGCTGGATCCTCGAAACCAACACCGGCATGAATCGCGGCCTGGAGGCGATGCACGGACGGGTCGTCAAGCGCTACCGCGTCTATCAACGTCTCTTCGATGCCCCCTGATCGGGCTGACGCGTGCGGGCGCAGCGGACGTTGTAGACCCTGCAGGGTCGCCGACTGCGAAGTAAGCTCCGGGCCGGGAAGGGGGCAGACATGACCGAGAAGTCTCCCCGCAAGGCGAACGCCAAAAAATCCGGTAAGTCTCTCAAGGAGAAGCGCCGGGACAAGAAGGACAAGCAGGAGACCCGCAAGGGTCTCAACCTCTGAGCGTGACTCCTTGTCTCTCGCCGGTTGCGGAGATCACGTCCGTCCAGAGACGAGGGGCCGGGGGAGGAGCAGAGGGTAGATGTCACGAGGGCTCATCGGCTTGATGACATAGGCATCGGCGCCGCTGGAGATGGCCGCCAGGCGGGTGTCGTCGTCGTCGTGGAACGTGCAGACGACGATGGGCAGTACAGCTCGGGCCTGTCGAAGAGCGGTGATGGTCTCCAGGCCCCGGGCCACGGGGAGTTGGATCTCCACCACGACGGCATTGGCGGCGAGGCGGTCGACGGCTTCCACCGCTCCGTCGGGGTCCTCGGCGTAGCCGACGACGGTCACGTCGTCGCCCGCCAGGCTGATGACGTGACTCATGAGCTGGCGGCGCTCATGGCGATGGTCGACTACCACCACCCGGATGTCGCTGGACGCCATGGTGGTGGCCGGTGCTGTGCTTGACGCGCTTGGCGCTCCCATGGGAACCGCCGATCTGCCCCGGGAGGGGGCGGCGGTCGCCCGAGTTGAACGACCACGTCGAGCGTACACCCGGGTCGGTGAGCCGGTCGTCGGGCGCCGGCCGACCTTAGGATCGAAGCGGCCTGCTTCATCGCCTCCACCAGCTGACGAGCGTCCCTCGGTCGAGCCCGCGTCCTATGACGCCGCCGTGGTCGACGGGGTCGACCCGCCGGCGCCCGCGGCCTTGGGGACCACGATGCGGGTGGCGGTGATCGACGCACCCGTGCTTTGCCCGACGACGCGCACCTTCGTCCCCACTGGAAAGCTTGCCGCCGAGCTCGGGGCCTGCTTGGTCCCGAAAGCGGTCTGGGCGGTGATGGTCACCATCGTCGATGCGCCCTTGGCCGTCGTCACCGTCCATGCGTCACCGTTGACGGCGGTGACGGTTCCCCGGACGCCGGGGTGCTTGGTCTTGTGGCCTCTGGCTGGGCCCGCCGCTGGAGGCGTGGTGGTAGGAGCGCTCGTCGCCGGGGCAGACGCCTTCGCCGGAGCGGACGGTCCCAACGATGTCGCCGCATAGGCGATCCCGCCCCCCGCCAAGGCGACGACAGCCACCCCGCCGGCGATCGACGCCCCGACGTGACGGCGGACGGTTCTGGTTATCTGGGGCATGCTCACCAGTGTCGACGATCGATGTGAGCCGGCGGTGAGGGTGCTGTGAGGTTTTAGCGGAGAAGGCCTCGGGCATAGGCGGCCTGGCCGACGTGTTGGAGGTCGTCGCCGATGACGCTCATCAGCCGAACACCGAGGGTGACCGGCGGGTCCCACGCCTCGTCGATGACCCGGTCGAGGTCGTCGGCGTCGATGGTGGTGAGGTACCGCTCGGTCTGGGCGTGCACGGCGTCGTGGTAGTCGACCAGCAGCCCGCCGGACTCGACCCGGACGGCGGCCACCTCGTCACTGCTGTGGCCGTATCCGGTTGCTCCCGGCTCGAGGGGGAGCCCGAAGTGCTCTACCCAGCCTTCCGAGGTCCACACCTGTTCGGTATGGGCCACGCCGGCTACGTGGTCGTCCTGGACCCGGGTGAGGTGCCAGATCAGCCAGGCGATCGAGTTGCCGTGCCCACCGGGTCGCAACGCCAACTCCTCGGCGGTGAGGTCGCTGACCACGGCGCGGACCGTGTCGCTGATCCGGACGAAGGCGTCGGCGAGCAGGTCTGAGGTGGAGACGGTCATTGGCCCAGGCTACGCCCGCACCTGTCGCCGTGGGGCGCCTCAGACCACCGCCAGTGTGGGGAACGAGGCGCCGAGGAAGGGCTTGGGGTCGACGCCGATCACCCGGTCGAGCATGGTGGCATAGACCGACCTGAAGTCGACGTTGTATCGCAGGTCCCCGTCGTCGAGGTTGGTGAGCGACGGTTGCTCCCCGTAGAACCGGCCACCGTGGACGGCCGGCCCGGCGACGAACAACGGGGAGGCGGTGCCGTGATCGGTGCCCCCGCTGGCGTTCTCTGCCACCCGGCGGCCGAACTCGGAGTAGGTCATGAGGACGACGTCGAAGGCCCCAGGACTGCCGTGCAGCGACCGGAAGAAGCCGGTGACCCCGGCGTCGAGCTCAGCGAGCAGCCTCTCCTGGCCGGCCTTCTCCTCGGCGTGGGTGTCGAAGCTCGACAGGCTGACCTGGTATACCCGGGTCGGCGCCCCCGCCTTGACCAGGGACGCCACCACGTCGAGCTGGTCGGCGAAGCTCGTCACCGCCTTGGGCCCGGCCCGGTGCCCGGCGCCCGGCGCCGCCGCTGTCGGCAGGCTCGTCAAGGGGTTTGTTGACGATCGAGGCGGGGAGGTGGCGGTGGCATGGAGCCGATCGAGGTGCCCCTTGACCGAAAGCAGGTCGCTGCTCGAGTGACCTACCAGGGCGGCCAGGCCTTGGCGGTCCGGGCCGGCGGCAAGCTGGGTGTAGGCGCTGGCGAACGTCGGCCGGCCGGGCACGGTGATGGTGTCGGCGGTGATGGCGGTGGCCGCGCTGCGCTCGCCCCGCAGTGCCGTCGGCAGGGTGGAGCCGACGCTGATGGCCCGCATGGGATCCGTGCCGGTGCCGTCGAGCCACCGCCCAAGCCAGCCGGTGCCCGAACCCTCGGGGTTCGCCGTCTGCCAGATGTCCATCGACTGGAAGTGGCTGAGGCTCGGGTTGGGATAGCCCACGCCGAGCACGACTGCGAGCTGTTTGGCGTCCCACAGGCTCTTGAGCCCGCTCAGCTTGGGGTTGAGACCGAGGCCGTCACCGAGGGCCAGCACCTCATGGGGTTGGTAGCCGAGGTTGGGCCGACCGCCATGGTAGGCGCTGTCGGCGTAGGGGACGACGGTGTTCAGCCCGTCGTTGCCGCCGTAAAGGGTGACGAGGACCAGTCTTCCCTGCCCGGCGGCCAGGCCCGACGTGGAACTGCCCGAGCCGGTGACGGCCTCCCAGGGCCGGGTGGCGACCGTGGCCGCAACCACGCCGGCCGCCCCGAGCGCCCCTGCTCCGACCAGCAACCGTCGACGGGAGAAGGGGTGCGATGGCGTCGCCGGTGCCGGGTTCGCTCCGGCGTCGTTCATCAGGCCGTTGGCCCCGGCGGGGGTGGTACCGGACATGGGAACCTCAGTTCAGGACGTATTCGGGGCTGGTGAGGGCCAGGGCGACGAGGTTGGCCGTGATCGCCGATCCCTGGGCCAGGGCGGCGGCGGTGGTCGGTCCCCAACCATCGACGACTCCGAGCATCCGGGCCGTCGCCGCCACCCGTTGGGACACGGGTACGGCCTCGATGGCCGACAGGTCGGCCCGAGCGGCGAGAGCCTCGGCGATGCGGATCCGGGCCAGGGATGTGGCGGTGTTGAGCCAGTAGCCGTTTTGGGGCCAGCCGCCCACGTTGGTCGGGTCGAAGGGCGTCTGGGCCAGCGCGGTGGCTGCCCCCGAGAGCGTCACTCGGCCCCCGGTGACCATGGCGGCGGCGCCGGGCAGGCCGCTGCTTGCGTCGAGGCGTTGTCCGTTGGCGTCGAGGCGGAGGGCCCGGGCGGCACCGACGACGTACTCGATGGGTTGCTTGACCAGGCCCGCCTTGGCCGTTGGCGAGAGGAACGCCGGATGGTTGAACACCCCCCGCAGCAGGTCGGTGATGTCAAACGACGGTCCGTAGGCGTCGAGCAGCTGGCCGACGACGGGGTCGGTGGTGGCCACCGGGTAGGCCAGATGGCTCCACACCTTGGCGACCACGAAGCGGGCCGATTCCGGTCTGGCCAGGATGGTGGCGATGGCGTCCTCCCCGCTGAGGTTGGCGGTGACGCCGAGGAACGTCTTGGTCCCGGCGTCGTGCTGGCGGGTCTGGAGGACCCACTGGTCACGGGCCCGGTCGTAGGTCCATCCGGTGAAGCACCGGGCGCCCTGCTCCACGTCGCTCTGGTTGTAGTTGCCTACCCCCAGGGTGAACAGCTCCATGAGCTCGCGGGCGAAGTTCTCGTTCGGGTGGGCCTTCTTGTCCTTGTCGGTGTCCAGCCACACCATCATCGCTCCGCCCTTGGCCACCGCCTGGGTGAGGTCGGCGAAGCTGCCCATGCCCGCCGTGCGGAAGAGCTGGTTCTGCAGGTACATGAGGTGGGGGTCCCTGACCTTGCTTACCGCGGTGGCGAAGTGACCGTGCCAAAGAAGGGTCATCTTCTCCCGCAGGGGCGTGGAGGTGACGATCATCCGGTTCAGCCACCATGCCTGGAGAGGTGCCAGCTCGGCCCTCAACGTTGTGTTCTGCGCTTTGGCCTCGGCCAGCGCCGCCGGGCTGGCGTGCTTGGCCTTCACTGGGTGATAGGGGGCGAAGGCCGGAAGGGGGATCCGATCGCCGCTCGGGTCCTGGGCCGTGCCCCTACCGGCGAGCAGGCGTTCCACTGTCGCCGGGTACCCGGCGACCATGGCGGCGTCGAGCTCGGCTCCGCTGGCCCCGAACCCGGCCCGGCGCAACAGGTGAGCGACGTTGCTAGCGACGCTGTCCATGGATTCTGCCGGGGCGTTCGAAGGTCACCGCTCCAGCATGGATGCCAGATGTGAACGAACCTTGAGGACTCGACGATGACCTGATGAACAGGACCGGCTCATGGCGCTTCAGCGGGCGGAGAGGCGCCGGCCACCGGCCCGGCCGACGACGACCACGGCGAGGGCCGCCACCACGATCTCCAGCAGGACGGTGGGCAGGCCGCTCATCTTGAGCACATGCTGACCGAGGAACCCGCCGATGATGCTGCCCGACAACCCGCACACCACGGTGGCCAACAGGCCGATGGGTTGCTGGCCGGGGATCACCAACCGGGCGACGGCGCCGATGATCAAGCCGACCACCACCGTGGTGATCAACGTCCACAGCGCCAGCCCGATGAGCGGCAGCACGACGAAGAGGAGCACCAGGATCACCAGCAGAGCGAGGATCACGCCATCACGGTACCGCTTCGGTCGTGGCTCGAGGGGGGGTTAGGCGCCCGGCCGCCGGCTCAGTCCGGACCCGGCCCGTCGGCGCGCAGCCAGGCGGCGAAGAATGGATCGGCCACCGCCAGGGCGCCATGACGCTCCACCACCTCCTCGTTGGCCAACAGGGGCTGGAGGGCCTTGCGCACCGAGCTGCCGCTGGCCAGGCCCACGGACCGGGCGAAGCCGGCGCCGTAGGGCTCGTCGGGGGTGGTCAGGGCCAGAGCGGCGAGGACGCGCCCCTGACCGGGGGAGAGACGCCCCAGACTCTCGGCGAAGAGAGCACCCTCATGGCCGACGGCACGGGCCATGCCATCGGCGATGGCCGTCTCGTCGATCTGCGCGCCGGCCAGCTCGAAGGCCTCGTAGGCCAGGTGTTGGATGTCGTTGGGCACCGGGCCGACCAGAGCGATCAGCTGCTCGGCGCAACCCTTGACGAAAGGCCTTGCCGCCCCGCCGGCCCGACTCTCGAGGTAGTCGATCATCACCGGCTCGGGGAGCGGACCGAGGGCCAGGCGCTGGGCCATGCCGAACAGGGGTGCCTGGTTGTGGATGACCAGCTCTTCCATCAGGTGACGCTTGGATCCCGCCAGCACCAGGCTCACCAGCGGGTGGTCGTCGGCCATGCCCTTGAGCAGGTCTGGCAGGGCCGGGCCCAGGCGAGTGATGGCCTGGAACTCGTCGAGCACCAGGACCGCCGGGCGCTGCGTCGCCTCGTCGGCCAGCACTGCGTAGACGTCGGCTATGACGGCCTCGGCGTCGGGGCGCGACAGGTTGGCATCGAAACCGAAGCGGGGGACGCCGCTGGCATCGAAGCTGACCGTCGGCGTCACCCGGACCCGGCGCAGGAACTCGGGGACAGCCTGGCGAGCCCGTTGCCATCGGGCGCCCGGTAGCCGGTAGGTGGCGGCGGTGAGCATGCCGGCGAGGGTGGCCAGGCTCGTGGCCTTCAATACGTTCACCTCCACCAGGGCCGGGGCCGGCTTGGAGCGGGCCAGGCGGGCCTGGGCGGCGCGGTGCAGCGAGGTCTTGCCGTACCGGCGGGGAGAGAGGAGGACCACGTTGATCCCGTCAGCCATGCGACTGGTCAGGGCGGCCAGCTCATCGTCGCGACCAGTGAAGTGCTTGCCCTCCGCCGGCGTGCCGTAGTGGAAGGGGTTGGCCACACTCCCACCGTACCGGAGTGTACTGATTAGCACATTGCTGATCAGTACATTGCTGCCGGCTGATCAGGTCAGGGCGTACGGGGGCTAGACCGCGATGGTGGGGACGCTAGCTCCCTGTCGAGGCCGGGCCTGCCGGTTTGGTTCGGGGCCCACCCGTGGATAGGGTCACCTAGGCCGATCGGTTGTCAACGAAGCGGGGGTCAAGGCATGCACGAGCTGGCGCTGTGTGAGGCCATCGCCGAAACCGTTGCCCGACACGCCGACGGGCGGCCAGTGGAACGTGTCGAGGTGCGCATCGGTCACTTCCGCCAGGTCGTCCCCGACTCTTTGCAGTTCTCCTGGGAGCTGCTCACCGAGGGCACGGATCTGGCCGGCTGTGAACTGGTCATCGACCATGTCCCCGCCGTCATCACCTGCGGGGCATGTGGGGAGCAAACGACCTTGGACCTGCCGATCATGCTGTGCCGGAGTTGTGAAAGCACCGACGTCACGCTCATCAGCGGCGAGGAGTTTCTGATCGCCTCGATCAACCGCGCTCGGGAGGTGCGCTGATGGGCCGGTTCCACCGTCACGCCGACGGCGCTGCGCACGACCCCGGGCACGGCCACGACGAGCACCGTGATGTCGGCGACCACACGGGCTACGTGGATACGGGCATCGAGCGGGTCGCCGTGCTCGAGAACATCCTGGCCGAGAACGACCGGACTGCGGATCGCAACCGGGCGGACTTCGCCAGCGCCGGCGTCACCACCGTGAACCTCATGTCCTCGCCGGGAGCAGGCAAGACCACCCTGCTCAAGCGGACCATCACCTCCCTCGGTGAACGGCTCAGGCTGGGGATCCTCGAAGGTGACATCGCCACCAGCCTCGACGCCGACGAGCTCGACGGCCTGGGCGCGGCCGTGTCGTTGGTCAACACCGACGCCGGGTTCGGCGGTGAGTGCCACCTCGATGCCACCATGGTTCGCTCCGGGCTCGGGCGTCTCCCCCTCGACGAGCTGGACCTGTTGATCATCGAGAATGTCGGCAACCTGGTCTGTCCCGCCGAGTTCGACGTCGGCCAGCACGTCAAGGCCATGGTCTACGCCGTCACCGAAGGCGAGGAGAAGCCGCTCAAATACCCGGTGATGTTCCATGCGTGCGACGTGGTCGTGGTCAACAAGATCGACCTCCTGCCGCACCTCGATTTCGACCTCGATCGCTTCATTGCCAATGTCCGCACGGTGAACCCGACGGCCCGCCTCATCCACGCCAGTGCTCGAAGCGGCGAGGGTATGGTCGAGTGGTGCGACTGGCTCGTGGCTACCCGGGCGGCCAACGCAGCAGTGACACCGCCAGCCCCTGACAGCTGACCGGCACTCCATCACTGGGGCAGGGTGAGCGCTCGCTCCTCGACGAGGCGGGCCACTTCTGCGGGAAAGATGTTCTTGACCAGGAACAGGTCCTTGACGAGGGCGTAGTCGGGAGCGAGTCCCTTGGCGTAGCGCTCGATGTAGGCCAGTTGCTTGGCGATGAGGAGCAGCTCTTTGGGAGCCTGAGCATGGTAGGCGCCCATCAGGTCGACACTCGTCTTGATCAGCTCGCCGAGGTTGAGGCCCTTCATGCCCGACGCCAGCAGGGGGCCCATGATCATCCCCAACTGCATGCCGAGCTCCTCGTCGGTACCCCCCTGCTCGGGGAACACCCCGGCCCTGCGGTAGGCCCGGGCCACCCGGGTGAAGTCCCCGTCGATCATGGTCGTGTACAGCAGATCGCTCATCACGTCTCGGAAGAGTTGCGGCAGTTCACCCATGATCCCGAAGTCGAGGAACGCCGAGCGGCCGTCGTCGAGGACCCAGATGTTGCCGGCGTGCATGTCGCCGTGGAACGGGCCGTGGACGATCACCGATTCGATCCACACCTTCGATCCGCGCCGCATGGCCAGCTCACCGTCGACTCCGCGCCGGGCCAGCTCGTCGAACTCGTCCATGGGGATCCCGAACAACCGCTCCATGCAGATGACCCGAGGCCCGCAGAAGTCCCAGTACACCTCGGGGACGGTGAGGCAGGTGTTGTCGCCGAACGCGCCGATGTGGGACCGGAACGCCGCCTGCCGGGTGGCCTCCAGGGCCGGGTTGAGCTCCTGGAAGGTCAGGGCGTGGGCGTCTTCGACGATGGCGATCGGGTTGGTGATCTTCAGCCACCCGAACCGCTCCAGCACCCGGGCCAGCTGATACATGATCCGCAGGTCGACGGTCATGGTGTGGCGGATGCCGGGCCGTTGCAGCTTGACCACAGCGTCGCGACCGTCGGGGAGCACGCAGGCGTGCACCTGCCCGACCGACGCCGCCGACAGCGGGCGGTCGTCGAAGCGGGTGAAGAGGTCCTCAGGTGGACGGCCCAGGTCCTCGGTGAGGATGCGGTGGGCGGTGGCGGCGTCGAAGGGAGGAACCTCGTCGAGCGTGCGCTGACAGGCGTCGGCGAGAGGTGCGGGGAACATGCCGGGCGACGACGCGATGATCTGGCCGATCTTGACCCAACCGGGGCCCAGGCGTTCGAACCCGTCGACGGCCCCTTCGGCCAGGGCCACGAACCGCACCTTGTGGGGGCGGTGACGGGCCAAAGCCACCCACCGGGTGACCATCGCCGCCAGGATGGCGGACCCCAGGATCCACACCCCGACGATCACCCGGCGGACCTCGGCGAGGCCGAAGCGGGTCAGCGACGGGGCGTCGATCCTGAGGGCATCGAGCGGGGCGCCTCGGGCGAAGGGTCCCTCGAAGTCGGTCCCGGCCGCACCCACGACGGTCGCCGAAGATCCAGCCTCATCGGGTCCAGCACGGTCAGACACTACTGTCA
>JALZAH010000283.1 GCA_030948425.1 Actinomycetota bacterium | reverse complement strand
CTCCAGGACATCGTGGACGATGCCGCCGACGTTTCTTCGGTCGCAGCCTTCTCCAGGTGCACAGCGGGGTCGCCGGGACTCCAGGACTCCCAGTGTAGAGAGAGAATCCTTCCGGGGTTCCGTCTTGGATGTTGACCTGTTCAGTGGGTTTTGACGCTGTATACGAGGCGCAGGTCGGTGCCGGGGTAGAGGGTCTCGGTTGTGGTGAGTTCTTCGGCGAGGGCTGCGATGGCCCGGCTGCGGCGGGGGGCGGAGAGGGGGTCGAGGCGGACGTGGAGCTGGTTGCCGATGATCTCGAGGTCGGCCGAGGCGGAGAACGCCTCGGCGAGGAGGCTGTGGGCTTCGTCCTCGGCCCGGGCGTAGTGCGGGCTGAGCGCGGCGGCGAGGGTCGACTCGGCGTTCCAGGTGGCCATGCGGATGGCGTCATGGAGGCGTTTGCGTTCGTCGTCGAGGCGCACGGCGTGGGGGCGGATGGTCCCGAGGGGGACCTTGGCGGGCACTGAGGCGGCGACGGCTTTCAGATCGGTCAGGGCCGCTTCGGCATTGTCGATCGCGCCGTTGGGGGCGGGGGCGCCGGCCAGGGCGTTGTCGATGGTGGTCTGCTTGGCGTCGGCCAGCGCGCCGCGGCCCGCCTTGAGTTGCTTGGCCATCTTGGCCTTGGCCGGATTGGGGACCATGCGGGTGGGGTCATCGGCGATCTTGGCGTAGGAGTCCATGGCGTCGAGGCCCCGGGGGCGCATGAACCGGAACAGGTTCTCCTCCCGCCAGCGCGAGAACATGGTCGCAGCCACCCGGGGGGCGGCCAGATCGGTCCTGGTGATGATCACCTGGGTCTGGTGTCCGCTGGCGGGGTCGAGGCGGGTGACTTGGCGGCACGCGAAGTAGCGGCGCCGTTTGTCGTAGTAGAGGCGCACGGCCCTATCGGCGAGGAGGTAGTCGGTCTCATGGTCCCAGGCGTCGGTGACCTGATAGGACTCGAACGCCGATAGGGGCTCGGGACGGAGCGGGCCTTTGCGGTAGGTGCAGATGTCGAAGCCGGCGTCGACCAGCTCAGCGAAGACCTTGGGCGACCATCCGCCCCGGTCGAAGGCGATGATCGGGCGGGCGTCGGGGCCGAGCAGGGCCCTGACCGCTACCGCCGCGGTCCTGAGCTCCCCGGTGAGCGCCGCTCCGGGCGGCGATGACCACACCAGCACCGCGTTGCCGTTGGCGTCGGCCAGCCAGGTGTCGGTGGTGGCGGCCATGGCGATACGGGCCCGGGCCAGATGGGCCCGGGGCAGGTCCGCCCCTCCGTGATAGGCCCGTACATGGCCGTCGACATAGAGCACGCCCATCGCCTCGGGATGGGCACCGGCATGGGATCGGGCCAGGCCCATCAACAACTCGCCGGAGCGGCCCAGCCCGGCCAGGGCGTCCATGCGCCGCCGGACGGTGCCGACCTCAGGGGCACGGTCCAGCCCGATCAGGCGTCCCAGCGCCACAGGGTCGAGCCGGGTCAGGCCTTCGGCGCGCGCCTCGCCCACCAACGCGCAGAACACCAGGGCCAGAAACAGAGAGCGGACCGAGTAGAACGCTGCTTTTCGCAGGGCGAAGACCGCCCCGGCCACCTCGAGCAGGCCCGCGACCGCCAAGGCGGGCAGGATCAACAGCGCCCCCGCGAAACTCAACGACGCCCCCTGACAGATCACCGGGGTGGCACCGAAGAGCAACCCGGCGTGAGCCAACGCCCGCTCCGCCCCACGAGGCTCGGGACGGGCCAGGACCTCCAAAGCCGCATCGGCGGTGTCGCCACCACAATCGCCCGCCCCTCCCGCCGGCCCCCGGGCCGGCCCGTCGGCCAGGCCACGACGCACCGTGTCGGTCGAAACTCCCACCTGGGCGGCAACGGCCCGCAACGACTTCCCCTCACCCCGGGCCACCCTGATCTGTTCGGCCATCTCCGGGGTCAGCTTCGAGGGGCCCTTGGGGCCCTTCGGACCGGGAGCCAACCCCTCTACCCCACCGCCCTGCCACGCCCGTCTCCACTCCCGCAACGTGTCGTCATTGATCCCAAACGCCCGGGCCACCTCGACGTGACGGGCCGCCCCGGTCTCCACCAGGTTCACCGCCGCCAGCCGTCGTCCCACCACATCACCCGTCGACCAGCACGACGCCGCCATCCCCCAGATCAGCGTCATCCCGCCGTCGTCGCCCTCCACCAAAGCAGCCGCCGGGCCGGCGCTCACCGAGCCGGCCGGGCGAAGCGGGAGAGGCTGACCGGATCGCACACCCCCCATCCCAGCATCTGCCAGCACCCCTGCCATATCCACGGTACTATTCTCTTACCCAACGTACCGCCGTCGGTGGATTTCCCCTCTATCTACAAGGGTTTTTCACCCACCATGCCCGACCATGCTGGGAGACCTGGAATCGGAGTCATTAGCAGCGCCCGCGAGATGTTCGAAGACCCCCCGGATGCCAACGAGGTTGGATCCATGGCGAGCGGGTATCGCTCTCAAGTCCCCTACCAACCCCCGAATGAGCTTGAGGAAGGTCGACGATGAACGCTGTGGTTTTTCGTGGCGTGGGCGACTTAGGCCTGGAGGAGATGGCCGACCCCAAGATGCAGGGGCCGGCGTTCGACCAGCGGGCCGAGGGCTGGACCAAGGTCGGCATCATCTCCGGCGGCTGACGGCACAGGCGATCGTTATGAAGATTCTCATCACCCTGGCCGACCGGTTGGAGCGAAGCGATTGGCTGAGCCGGATGGCGGCACCGGTGCACGGTCCCGTGCTGGCCGCAGCGCGTCCCGGTCGGCTGCGAGATGTCCTGTCGGGCTCGTGGCTGGGCCATCCTGTGCACCCCTTCCTGGTGGCCACGCCCATCGGCTGCTGGACCAGCGCCCACCTCCTGGACTTGACCGGACGGCCCGAGAGCGCCCAGACCCTGGTGGGCGCCGGCGTGCTAGCGGCTGTGCCGACGGCCGTGACCGGGTTGTCGGACTGGGCGGACACGACCGGAGCTGAGCAGCGGGTCGGCTTCGCCCACCTCGTGCTCAACACAGCCGCCACCGCCTGCTACGCCGGTTCGTGGTGGGCCCGCCGGCGGGGTCGGTCGGGGGTGACCCCAGCGGTGGCCGGCGGGGTCCTGGCTACCGTCGCCGGCTGGCTGGGCGGTCATCTGGCCTACAGCCTCGGCGTCGGCGTCGACACCAACGCCTTTGCGGGTGGACCGTCGGCTTGGGCACCGCTCGAGGAGGCGGCGGCGACGGCAGGGG
>JALZAH010000281.1 GCA_030948425.1 Actinomycetota bacterium | reverse complement strand
GCGCGAGCTCTTCAGAGCGACAATGCTCCATCGGCTACCGAACCCTGGCGCCAGGCTCAGAGCCGCACCGCGGGGCCGCCGACCAGGCGGGGCGAGCGCGATGATCTGCCGTGGCAACCCGAGGAGGTCTGGATCGACGAGGGGGCGGTCCCCGCTCCCGCCACCGACCTGCAGCAGCCGCGGCGGCGGAACCCGGCACGAAACCCACGGAGCACCACGCGATTGACAGCCGCGGGCAACGATGGCAGGGTCCCTCCGCCTCCGGGTGCGGCACCCGGAGGCGGAGCCCACCGCCACAACGTGCCGCGACCCGTCGTCGATGAGCTCTCCGATGTGGCCGGCAAGGCTCGTGGCACCCGGCTGGCGGTTCGGCTGGCCGATGCCACGCACGCCTACGATCGCCAGCGCTATCAGGAGGCCCGTCGCATCCTGCGACCCTTGGCCGACGAGGTACCGAACTCGGCGGCCGTCCAAGAGCTCTACGGACTGGTGCTCTACCGCAGCGGGCAGTGGGCAGCGGCCGCCGTTCACCTGGAGCGATACCGGATCCTCACCCGGGACTACGACCAGCATCCGGTCCTCGCCGACTCCTATCGGGCGTTGCGTCGCTACGACGAGGCCGAACGGCTGTGGGACGAGCTCCGTGAGGCTTCGCCAGATGCCGACCTGGTCGCCGAAGGGCGCATCGTGGCCGCCGGGGCTCGGGCCGACCGAGGGGATCTGGCCGGTGCGGTGGCGCTCCTGGAGCGGTCGCTCCGCCGCGTCGAGCGGCCCCAGGAACGGCACCTTCGCCAATGGTATGTGCTTGCCGATCTGGCCGAGCGGGCCGGCGATCTCCCTCGGGCGCGCACCATATTCGCCAAGGTGGCCGCCGTGGAGCCCGACGCCTATGACGTGACGGAGCGGCTCCGGGCCCTGCGCTGAGGCCCCCGTCGAGCGATGCGGCCCCTGCCGGCCTAGTGGTGGTCGATGGAAGCGCGGCCGGCCACCAGCTCCTCGAGGAGGGTGGCCACCCCATGATCGGCGTTGGCGGGAAGGACCCGGTGCGCCAAGGCCCGTGCCTCGGGGATGGCGTTGGCAGGTGCCATTGCCGTTCCCGCCCATGCCAGCAGCGGCAGGTCGTTGTGGTTGTCGCCGATGGCGACGACCTCGCCGACGCTCACCCCGAGACGGTCACAGACTCGTCCCATGGCATAGGCCTTGGTGATGCCGGGGGCACCGACGTCGACCCAGTCGAGCCCCGACGTCGTCAAGTAGCCCTCCTCGCCGACGTGCTCAGCGAGTTGGGCGATCAGCTCGGTGGCACCCAGGCCAGGTTTGCGGCCCACCAACTTGAAGCAGTCCGGGCCCAAGACGTCGATGATGTCGGTGACCTCGACCACGGTTTCGTCCCAGCCGGCCGGCACCTCGAAGAAACCGGTCTCATACCAGAACCTCTCGGCGAAATCCACGGCCAGGCGGATGCCTGGGCTAGCCAGTCGCATGGCCTCGGCCAGGCGCACGGCCATGTCGCGCTCGAGCGTCTCGGTCTCGACGATGGTGTTGGCGTCGAGGTCGACGGTAGCGGCGCCGTTCGAGCACACCCCGAAGGGACCGAGCCCCGCCCTTGCGGCTATGGCCCACAGGCCGTGCGGTGGGCGTCCGGTCACCGGGATCACGTGGATGCCTGCTGACCGGGCGGCGGTCACGGCCCGGGCGGTGCGGTCGGCCACCTTGCCCGTCGGGTCGAGCAGGGTCCCGTCCAGGTCCGTGGCCACCAGCCGTATGTTCACCACGGTCACCGTAGCCAGCCGACAGGCAGACGACCGCATAGGCTCGAACAGCTCACCTACGCCGGACAACGATTCAGACCAGGAGCCCATGATGGATCTTTCCGCCCTTCTCGGCGACGAGGCCGACGATCTGCTGAACCACCAGTGCAAGGGGATCCCCCGCCAGGACCTGGTTCTGCCGGGCCCTGATTTCGTCGATCGGGTGATGTCGTGGTCAGACCGGTCCGTTCCCGTGCAACGCAACTTGCAGAAGCTGTTCGACACTGGCCGTCTGGGCGGCACCGGCTACCTGTCCATCCTGCCGGTGGACCAGGGGATCGAGCACTCCGGGGCGGCCAGCTTCGCCAAGAACCCGGCCTACTTCGACCCCAAGAACCTCTGCGAGCTCGCCATCGAGGGCGGCTGCAACGCCTTCGCGTCGACCATCGGCGCCCTTGGCATCGTGGCCCGCAGGTACGCCGAGAAGATCCCGTTCATCGCCAAGCTGAACCACAACGAGCTGCTCACCTACCCGAACCGCTACGACCAGATCATGTTTGGGTCGGTCAGTCAAGCCTACGACATGGGGGCGGTGGCCGTGGGCGCCACCATCTACTTCGGTAGCGAAGAGTCGGACCGACAGATTCAAGAGGTGCGCGAGGCCTTCGTCGAGGCGCACGAGATGGGCCTGTTCACCGTCCTGTGGTGCTACTTGCGCAACGACGCGTTCAAGAAGGACGGTGTCGACTACTCGCTGTCAGCGGACCTGACCGGCCAGGCCAATCACATGGGCGTCACCCTCCAGGCCGACATCATCAAGCAGAAGGCGGCCGAGAACAACGGCGGGTTCAATGTCCTCAAGTTCGCCAAGACCGACCCGCTGGTCTACAACTCGCTGACCAGCGACCACCCCATCGATCTCAACCGTTGGCAGGTCGTCAACTGCTACATGGGGCGAGCTCCGCTGATCAGCAGCGGGGGAGCATCCGGCGGTGAGAGTGACCTGACCCAAGCGGTGCGTACCGCAGTGATCAACAAGCGGGCAGGCGGCGCCGGGCTCATCACCGGCCGCAAGGCCTTCCAGAAGCCGTTCGTCGAGGGGGTCGAGCTCCTCCACGCCGTCCAGGATGTGTATCTGGACAGCGCCATCAGTGTCGCCTGACGGCGAGCCCTGAGCGGCCTCGGCCGCTATCGCCGAATGGGACACGCCCCGCCGTAGCATGTGGTGCAAGAAGCGTGGTCTAGGCGTCTTGAAGGGATGGGCATGGTCGATACAGCGTCTCGGGAGCGGGTGGTCCTGGAACTGGACCGGGTCATCATCCGCTTTGCCGGCGATTCCGGCGACGGGATGCAGCTCGCCGGGGACCGCTTCACGGATTCTTCTGCCGTGTTCGGCAATGATCTCTCCACCCTTCCGGACTTCCCTGCGGAGATCCGGGCCCCGGCGGGGACGATGGCGGGCGTCTCGGCGTTCCAGATCCATATCTCCGATCACGACATCCTCACACCCGGTGACAACCCCAATGTGCTGGTGGCCATGAACCCGGCCGCCCTCCGAGCGAACCTGGCCGATGTGGCGGCCGGGGGGACGGTGATCGTCAACATCGATGCGTTCGACGAGCGGTCCCTGACCAAGGCGGGTTACACCGCCTCTCCGCTCATCGATGGGTCCATGGCCGGTTACACCGTCTACGAGGTGCCGATGACCTCGGTGACCATGGAGGCGGTCAAGCCGACCGGAACCAAACCCCGCGACGCCGAGCGGTCGAAGAACTTCTTCGCACTCGGGGTGGTCAGCTTCATGTACACCCGGCCAGTGGAGCCCACCTTGACGTGGATCCAGGAGAAGTTCGGCAAGGTTGCTCAGGTGGCCGAGGCCAACACGTTGGCGTTCAAGGCGGGCTGGAACTTCGGCGAGACGGCCGAGCTCTTCGACTCCGTCTACGAGGTCAAGCCGGCGATCATGGAGCCGGGCACCTACACCAACATCTCCGGTAACACAGCGCTGGCGTGGGGCCTCATCGCCGCCGGGCAACTGGCCGGCCTGCCCATCTTTCTCGGCAGCTACCCGATCACGCCGGCGTCGGACATCCTCCACGAGCTCTCCAAGCACAAGAACTTCGGAGTGCGGACCATGCAGGCGGAGGACGAGATTGCCGGAGTCGGTGCCGCTCTGGGTGCCGCCTACGCAGGCAGCCTGGGTGTGACGACGACGAGCGGACCGGGTGTCGACCTCAAAGCGGAGACCGTCGGCCTGGCCGTCAACCTGGAGTTGCCGCTGCTGATCATCGACATCCAGCGCGGTGGCCCGTCCACCGGTCTGCCCACCAAGACCGAGCAGGCTGACCTGCTCCAGGCCATGTACGGCCGCCACGGCGAGGCTCCGGTACCGGTCGTGGCCCCGCGCGACGCAGGCGACTGCTTCTACGCAGCCATCGAGGCCGCCCGAATCGCCTTGAAGTACCGCACGCCGGTAATGCTGCTGTCCGACGGCTACCTGGCCAACGGCGCCGAGCCATGGCGGATCCCTGACGTCGCCGAGCTGCCCGACATCAGCGTGGCGTTCGCCACTGAGACCAACCACATCCGAGCGGACGGCGTCGGGGAGTTCTGGCCCTACCTGCGAGACCCTGAGACGCTGGCTCGGCCCTGGGCCATTCCGGGAACGCCGGAGCTCACCCACCGCATCGGGGGCCTGGAGAAGGCCGACGGTTCGGGGACGGTGTCCTACGACCCGGCCAATCACGAGATGATGACCAGGGCCAGGGTGGCAAAGGTAGCGGGAATCGCCTCCGACATCGACCCGGTGATCGTCGACGATCCCGACGGCAACGCCCAGGTGCTCGTCCTCGGATGGGGATCGACGGCGGGCGCCATCGACGCCGGGCTGCGGCGGATACGTGCCGCCGGGCATGCCGTGGCCCACGCCCACCTGCGCCACCTCAACCCATTTCCGCCAAACCTGGGGGAGGTGCTCGGCCGCTATCCGCGCATCTTGGTTCCGGAGATGAATCTGGGCCAGCTGGTCCGCCTGGTGCGGGCCGAGTTCCTCGTCGATGCCCGGGGCGTCAACAAGGTGTCCGGTCAGCCCTTCCGGGCCGGCGAGATCGAGGCCGTCGTCCTCGAAGCGTTGGGCGCCACTGCCAGGGAGGTCCTCCTGTGACCGACGTCGCCATCCCCACGACCACCAAGAAGGACTGGACCACCGACCAGGAGATCCGTTGGTGTCCTGGTTGTGGCGATTACTCCATTCTTACCGCGATGCAGATGCTGATGCCCGAATTGGGCGTGCCCCGGGAGAACACGGTGTTCGTCTCGGGCATCGGTTGCAGCTCCCGCTTTCCGTATTACATGAACACCTACGGCATCCACTCGATCCACGGTCGGGCACCGGCAATCGCCTCGGGTATCGCCGTGTCTCGTCCTGACCTCGACGTGTGGGTGATCACCGGCGACGGCGACGCCCTGTCCATCGGTGGCAACCACCTCCTCCACACGCTGCGTCGCAACGTCGACATGACCATCGTGTTGTTCAACAACCAGATCTACGGTCTGACGAAGGGCCAGTACTCGCCGACCAGCGAGACCGGGAAGGTGACCAAGTCGACGCCGTTCGGTTCGCTCGACTATCCCTACAACCCGGTCTCCCTGGCTCTCGGAGCCGAAGCCAGCTTCGTGGCCCGGACCCATGACATGGACCGCAAGCACATGATGGAGATCTTCCGGCGCGCTCACGCCCACCGGGGAGCGTCGTTCGTGGAGGTGTACCAGAACTGCAACGTGTTCAACGACGGGGCGTTCGCCACCATCCTGTCCAAAGACGCCAGGCCCCAGATGCTGATCTCCCTCAGTCACGGTGAGCCGATCCGCTTCGGTCCCGATGGGGAACACGGCGTGGTGGTGGAGGCGGACGGTCACGCACGGATTGTGAACGTGGCCGACGTCGGCGTGGAGCGCCTGGTGGTCCACGACGAGACCCGAGCCGATCCAAGCCTGGCGTTCATGCTGTCGCGCTTGGCCGATGGGCCGACCACGCCGACACCGATCGGCGTGTTCCGAGCCATCAGCCGACCCGACTACGGCTCGCAGGTCAACGCTCAGCTCGCCGATGCCGTGGTGCGCAAGGGGCCTGGGGACCTGGCCGATCTCTTGTCGTCGGGATCGACGTGGACCGTCGACTAGGAACCGCCGCCCTGCGCTCACGAGGTTGGCGGTCCTGCTTGCGGGGTACCTGAACAAGTGCTGACGGATCAGTCGGGTTAGGCTTAGCGCCCTCTTTGTCGCCTTCGTTCGTCGAACACAGAGCCCGCGCTCCGGAGCTCAGCGAGGACCCACATGGCAACTCCATCATCGCCATCACAGACGGTCGCCTCCCACCAACGCACCATCTGCGGAACCGGCGGACCGGTACCGACAGGGTCGGGGTATCAAGCCGTGCGCGACGCCACAGAGGCACTGGCCGGTCCCCTCTCGCCGGAGGACCAGACGGTTCAGACCATGCCCGAGGTCAGCCCGACGAAGTGGCACCGGGCCCACACCACGTGGTTCTGGGAGCAGTTCGTGCTGCTCGCTCATGTGAGGGATCACCAGGCTTATGACGAGCGCTACCTCTACCTGTTCAACTCGTACTACGAGGGAGCAGGGCCGCGGCATCCCCGCACCGCCCGAGGACTTCTGACCCGCCCCGGGGCCGGTGAGGTCAGCGCCTACCGCCAGATCGTCGATGAGGCCATGACATCACTTCTGGGCGAGTCGACGCCCCCTGAGCTCGCCGACCTGGTGGAGCTGGGCTTGCACCACGAGCAGCAGCACCAAGAGCTGCTCCTCATGGACATCAAGCACGTGCTCGGGACCAATCCGCTGCGCCCGGCCTACCTTCCCGAGCTCCGGGGGTCCACCTCCAGCATTGCCGCGCCGCTCGAGTGGGTGGGCCACGAGGGGGGACTGGTCGAGGTGGGCACCGAGCTCGGTCCACCGTTCTCCTTCGATGCCGAGTGCCCACGGCACCGGGTCTGGCTCGAGCCGTTCGAGCTCGGTGACCGCCTGGTCACCGAGGGAGAATGGCTGGAGTTCATCAACGACGGCGGCTACCAGCGGGCGGACCTGTGGCTCTCCGACGGTTGGGGCATCGTCTGCTCCCAGGAGCAGCGTGCTCCGTTGTACTGGGAGCGCGACGGCGATGACTGGGACGTCTACACCCTGGGCGGGTGGCGCCGGGTGGACCCGGCCGCTCCCGTGGTGCACGTCAGCTATCACGAGGCCGACGCCTTCGCCCGGTGGCGGGGCTGGCGGTTGCCCACTGAAGCGGAATGGGAAGCGGCGGCGGCCCGTATCGCCGGTCCCGAGGTGGTCCCCATCTCTTTGCACCCGGCCGGCACCGCCGGTACCGGCCTCCGCCAGATGTACGACTCGGTGTGGCAGTGGACGTCGTCTGCCTTCTCCCCGTACCCCGGCTTCGAACCGGCGCCCGGCGTGGTAGGCGAGTACAACGGCAAGTTCATGGTGGCCCAGCACACCCTCCGGGGCGGGGCGTCGATCACCGCTCCCGGTCACACCCGGGTCAGCTACCGTAACTTCTTCCCGCCCGAGGCTCGCTGGGCTTTCTGCGGGTTGCGCCTGGCCCGCAGCGTCTGAGCCGAAGCCGGACAGGAGCAACCGGGGTTAAGCGAAGCGCGAGCATTCCGACAACGAGAATCCGGTACAGTCCACGCGGGGCGCACGCTCGTCCCCGGGGGACAACGAGACGCTGGACGCGAGGCCGACCATGACGGACTTGAGGAACGCACTTGATGGCGTCCTGGCTGCCGCGACCACCGGGACCCCGAGAGTGCCTGGGGTGGTCGCGGTAGCGACGGACCGAGATGCCAACACCTATGAGGGGGCGGCGGGCGAACGGACGCTGGGGGGCGCGCAGGCGATGACGACCGACAGCGTTTTCGCCATCTTCTCCACGACGAAGGCGATCGGCGGCACGGCCTGCCTGCAGCTGGTGGAGGAGGGCCGGCTCGACCTCGACGCGCCCGCCCGTACCTACGTGCCCGAGACTCAAGGCCGACACCGTCGCCATGGCCGCGGCCAACCACCTCCCGGGTCCCATGAAGATCACCGGGCTCCCAGCGGTCATCCCGGCGTTGACCAACCCCGCCGAGTTCTTCCCGGGGATGCCCAAGTCCTGGGGGCTGACGTTCATGATCAATGACGAGGACGCGCCCACCGGCCGGCCCGCCGGGGCGTTGGCCTGGGCCGGCCTGGCCAACCTCTACTACTGGATCGACCGGGCCAACGGGGTCGGGGGCTTCTGGGCCACCCAGATCTTCCCCTTCGCCGACCCCACCTCCGTGGGCGGGTACCTGGACTTCGAGACCACCGTGTACGAACACCTGTTCGCTTCGGCCCGCTGACCTCTGCACCACGGGCCGGGGTTGGCAGTTCCCGGCCCGTGGGGGACACGTGATCAGCCGAAGAGGCTGCCCGAGCCGTAGCCGCCCGAACCGGCGCCCCCGTAGCCGTAGCCGCCAGAGCCACCGCTTCCGTATCCCCCGGAGCCCGATCCACCTTCGATGCCGCCCGACCCCGACCCCGGCGCCGACCCCGAGCTCGATGAGCCGGTGGTCGTCTGTCCGATGCTGCCCTTCTGGAGCTGACTGATCAGACCGTGGATCTCATTGGCGGGGATGGCGAAGCCGATGTTCGAGGCCGTGTTGGTGTTTGATGACGAAGCGGCCGCCGTGTTCATACCGATGATCTGGCCGGCGGCGTTGACCAACGGGCCACCGGAGTCTCCCGAGCTGATGGCCGCCGAGGTCTGGATGAGGCCGGTGAGCGACTCGCTGTTGGCGGTCTGTATGGACCGGTTCAGGCCCGAGACAATCCCCTGGCTGGCGGTGAAGCCACCGTTCTGCAGGTCGAGGGCGTTGCCGATGGCGAGCACGGGATCACCGGCCTGCACTTTGGAGGAGTCGCCGAGGCCCACGGTCGGCAGCCCACTCACGCCGTGGATCTGGATCAGGGCGATGTCCTTGGCCGCGTCCTCGCCGACGAGGCTCGCCGGATGGGTGTCGGTCTTGGCGTTGAGGGTGACGGTGATGGTGTCGGCGCCTTCGAGGACGTGGGCGTTGGTCAGGATGAGACCCGAGGAGTTGAGGATCATCCCAGTACCGGCCGCCTGGGTGGTGCTGGCGTTGCCCCCGAAGGGGTTGCTCCCGTTGCCGAAAGCAGGGGATTGGCTCACCGAGGTTCCCTTGGTGTGGATGTCCACCAGTGCTGGCTCGACCTTGGCGATCAGCGCCTGCGTGGTCGATGTGTTGGTGGACAGGGCCACGGAGGAGGCACCGATGGACGCCGCCGGCGCGGCGACCGAACGCGAGCCGTTGGTCACCAGGGCCGAGGTCACCGCCCCGGCACCGCCACCGGCGAGAAGGGCGGCACCGAGGGCCAGGGCACCGAACCGGCGTCGGGCCCCGTCCCGGCGCCGGCGGGCGCCGCCCGGATCATCATCCGACGCCGCGGCCCAGCCGTCGGGCCGCTCGTCTTCGGCAACACCGACAGCAGGCGCCTCCCACATGGGCGACGTGCCTGCGGGATGGGGCCAGTGGGATGGGCCACCCGCTTCGCCCCAGGACCCGACCGCGGGCGGGTGGCGCCAGTTGGGGGTCGCCCGGGGGGCGTCCGGTGTGTCGTACCACGACGTAGGGTCGGGGAC
>JALZAH010000272.1 GCA_030948425.1 Actinomycetota bacterium | reverse complement strand
GCGCCGGGGTGGCGTCGAAGTCACGGGTGATGCGAATGATCGGCAGAGTCGGGTCGGCCTCGATCGAGACCTGGTAACGACTGCCCGTGGTGTTCATGACGCTGCTCCTTGTTCAAGGTGTCGGGGGGTGGCGGGTCGTTCGTTGCCGCGCATCTCGGCCAGCACGGCGTCGAGACGCTCGTAACGCTCTTGGGCCTGCTCGCGGTACCGCTCGATCCACTTCGTCATCAGGTCGAAAACCTCGGCGTCGAGATGACACGGCCGACGCTGGGCATCCTTTGTCTGGCTCACCAGGCCGGCGTCGGACAGGACCTTGATGTGCTTGGACACCGCCTGGACGGAGACGTCGTAGGGATCGGCCAGCTCCCCGACGGTGGCGTCGCCGGCGGCCAGGCGGGCCACCATGTCGCGCCTCGTCGGATCGGCGAGAGCGGCGAAGACTCGGGACAACGGGTCGACTGCCACGACGTCCTCCTTGCTCAACTGAATGGTTGAATGAAACATATATGATCCTGCCGACTTCGTCAACCGCTTGGTTGAAGAGCTGGGAAGCAACCGCGTGGTCGGGACCGCGGCTCCCGAACCGGGAATGGGGGTGGCGATGCGGCCCCCGGTTCCCACCGAGGGCTGAGCTGTACGATCCAGCATCGGATGGCGTCGGCTCGTGGCGCGAAGCGGATGGAGCAAACGTGATGGCTGGTCGAGTTGCCGGCGTACTCGCCGTGGCACTGGGTCTCGTTGCCACGCTGGCAGTGGCCAGTGCAGCTCAGGCAAGCCCCTGGGATGACGGCGTCCTTCGAGCCGCGGCCCCGGAGGGTGTGGTCACGTCATCGGTCAGCGCCGGAGACACGCACACGTGCGGGGTGCGCACCGACGCCACCGTGGCCTGCTGGGGAAACAACAGCGCCGGCCAGGCGACCCCGCGGCCGGGGACCTTCGGCCAGGTAAGCGCGGGCGGCAGCCACACGTGCGGGGTGCGGACCAACGGCACCGTGGCCTGCTGGGGCAGCAACAGCTTCGGACAGGCGGCCCCGCGAGCGGGGACCTTCACCCAGGTCAGCGCCGGCGGCAGCCACACCTGCGGGGTGCGCACCGACGCCACCGTCGCCTGCTGGGGCGACAACGGCTTCGGCCAGGCGGCCCCGAGGGCCGGGACCTTCACCCAGGTCAGCGCCGGGGATATCCACACCTGCGCGGTGCGCACCGACGCGATGGTGGCCTGCCGGGGGAACAACTTCTTTGGCCAAGCCGCCCCGCCGACGGGCACCTTCGGCTCGGTCAGTGCCGGCTCGTTCCACACCTGCGGGGTGCGCACGAACGGCACCGTGGCCTGCTGGGGCAAGACCAGCTACGGCCAGGCCGCCCCGCCGACGGGGAGCTTCACCCAGGTCAGTGCCGGGGACTTCCACACCTGTGGGGTGCGCACCGACGCCACGGTGGCCTGCTGGGGAAACAACTTCTTCGGCCGGGCCACCGGACCGGCGGGGACCTTCACCCAGGTCAGCGCCGGCGGCAGCCACACCTGCGGGGTGCGCACCAACGGCACCATGGCCTGCTGGGGGAACAACCGCTCCGGCCAGGCCGCGCCGCCGACGGTGACTTCGTTCGCCAGTCCCTCGGTCAATGCGGGGGACACTCACACCTGCGGGTTGCGCACCGACGGGACCGTGGCCTGCTGGGGGGACGACGGCCTCGGCCAGGCCGCCCCGCCGGCGGGGACCTTCACCCAGGTCAGCGCCGGGGATGCCCATACCTGCGGGGTGCGCACCGACGGCACCGTGGCGTGCTGGGGCAACAACTTCTACGGCCAGGCCGCCGCGCCGGCGGGGACGTACACCCAGGTCAGCGCCGGGTCGTTCCAGACCTGCGGAGTGCGCACCGACGCCACCGTGGCCTGCTGGGGGAACAACTTCTACGGCCAGGCCGCCCCGCCGGCGGGGACCTTCACCCAGGTCAGCGCCGGGGACCACCACACCTGCGGGGTACGCGCCGACGCCACCGTGGCCTGCTGGGGTGAGAACCGCTCGGGCCAGGCCGCCCCTCCGACGGGGACGTTCACTCAGGTCAGCGGCGGCGGCGGCCACACCTGCGGGGTGCGCACCGACGCCACCGTGGCCTGCTGGGGTGACAACCGCTTCGGCCAGGCCGCCCCGCCGGCGGGGACGTTCACTCAGATCGGCGTTGGCGGTAACCACACCTGCGGGGTACACACCGACGGCACCGTGGCCTGCTGGGGGGCCAACGACTCCGGCCAGGCCACGCCTCTATCGGGGACCTTCACCCAGGTCAGCGCCGGGGATCTCCACACCTGCGGGGTACGCACCAACGCCACGGCGGCCTGCTGGGGCGACAACAGCTATGGCCGGGCCACGCCCCCGGCCCTCACGTCGATCACTGCGTGACCATGCCCGAAGGGGCGACAGCAAGGACCGCCGCTCACTCACGGGTCAGGACGAAACGGGGAGCCGATGCCTGCCCAGCTCAACCTATGATCCCCGACCTTGGCTCGGTTCACCCGTCCCGACGGCGTTGAGATCGACGACGACCCGGACCGGGTCGACGTCGCTGCGGTTCACCGCTTCCTGGCCGAGGAGTCCTACTGGGCGCCGGGCCGGGCTTGGGCGACCGCCGAGCGGCTCGTGCGCGAGGCCACTCGCGTCGTGGGGGCCTACGACGCCGGTCGTCAGGTCGGGTTCGCCCGTTGCTTCTCCGATCGGGTGACCCTGGCCTGGGTGGCCGACGTCTACGTGGAGGCGTCGCACCGGCGCCGTCACATCGGCGAGGACCTGGTCCGCCAGCTGATCGAGGGATCGGACTTCGCCGGCATCCGCTGGATGCTGGGCACCGCCGACGCCCACAACTTCTACGCCAAGCTCGGATTCGGACCACCGAGCGAGCGGATCCTGGAGCGACCTCGCGCGGCCGGCGACCCCCCGGTGCCGGTCGACTGACGGCCTGGCTGACTCGACGTATCAGCTGACCCGACCTTCAGCCGACCCGTCGACCCGACGCCTGTCGAAGCCATTGGTCGGCCTTGTCGAGGCGGCGCTGCAGTTGCTCGACCGTCGCCTCGCTGATCTTGGTCAGACCCATGACCCGGTTCAACTCGGCGTTCACCCCGGCATGGGTCATGCCGGTGTGGTGGGCGATGACCCGGCCCCTCTCGGCATTGGCCTTGCGGAGGTGTTCCTTGTGCTCCCGGCGCGTGCGGCCGTCGGCGGCGATGTCCGAGGCCTGAGTGGCGCGGCCGCCCGTGGGCAAAGGGGGCAACGAGATGGTCAGCGTGGCGTCGACTGGGGGGTCCGGGAAGCCGTCGCCGTCGAGCAGCCACTCGGGGCCGCCGTCGTCGGCCAGGGGAACGGCCGAGATCGGAGCGAACAGCGAGATCTGCTCTTCGTCGACCGCCCCGTCTCGCGGGTCGCGCGCCGGCACCGCCCGGTCCTGGTGGCGCAACGAATGCCGCCGCTGTTCGGCGATGGCAAACGCACGCGCCCGCAACCTGGGCTCATCGGGAATGTAGAGGAACGACTTCTGTCCCGACGATCCTCGCGTCCAGCGCACGAGGCGGCCGACGGCCTGACGGAAGAACAGCTCGGTGGTCGTGGTCGTGGCGAACACCCCGACGCGCAGGCGAGGAATGTCGACACCCTCGGACACCATGCGGACGGCCACGATCCAGGGGTCGGTGCCGGTGGCGAACCGGGAGATGCCGGCCGAGGCGTCGGGATCGTCGGAGGTGGCCACGATCGCCCTGACCCGCAGCCGCTCGGTCATGAGTCGGGCGATGGCCTTGGCGTGATCCTGGTCGGTGGCGATCACCAGACCCCCGGCGTCGGGCTGGCGCTGACGGATGGCCAGCAGCTGCTCGTGGGCCTGGCCCAGGACGTGGGGCAGCCACTCGCCGCCCACCGAGTACGCCGTGCGCAGGCGGTGACCGGCCTGGGCGGCGCCGAGGGGATCCTCGAACCCGTGGGCATGCACGCTGCCGTCCGGGGCGCTCCACTCCATCATCCCGTCGATACGGGGGAAGTACACCGGACGCACGACTCCGCCGTCTTCCAGGGCATCGCCGTAGCCGTACTCGTAGTCGGCGACGGCCTCGTCGGCGGCATAGCGGACGAAGGGAATGGCCTGGGTGTCAGAGCGGAAGGGCGTGCCCGACAGGGCCAGGCGCCGAGGCGCCGTTTCGAACGACGTGCGCAGGGCGTCGCCCCACGCCCGGTCTTCGGCGGCGTGGTGGATCTCGTCGAAGATGACCATGGCGTTGTCGGCCAGCGCTCTCAGGGCACCGGAGCAGCCGGCCACCTGTTGATAGGTGGTGATGATCCCGTGCATGTCCGGAGCCACGGGCCCGTCGGCCGCCGACCAGCGCCAGTCGAGGTGCAGGTCGAAGCTCGACGCCGCCTGGGCCCACTGCACCTTGAGGTGGGCCGTGGGCACGACCACGACCAGGCGGAGGCTGGGGTCGGCGGCCAGTGCCTGGCGGGCGGCGGTCAGGGCGAAGGTGGTCTTGCCGGCGCCCGGCGTGGCCACGGCCAAAAAGTCGGACGAGGCGATGGCCCCCACCCGTTCGAGCGCGGCCTTCTGCCAGGGGCGGAGAGTGACGGTGCGGGCCATGACGGGAGGTCGAATGATGCCAGGCCTGGCCGGGCTGTCTGCGCACCTCCCATCCTGATTCTCAGAAAGATCCCAGGATCTACCGAGCCGCTCCCCAGCGTCGCCGGAGATGATGCGGCTTCGAGAGCAGAGGAGTCGCGCCATGGAACCCTCCGACAAGGGCGACGTTCCCCCAGAGACGACAACGCCGGCGTCGTCCGATCCGTGGGCAGAGTGGTGGCAGCCGGGGGTTGGGGAGGCCCCGCCCGAGGGCCCCGGGACCCCGATCGTCGTTCCGACCACCCCACCCCCGGCGACGCCAGGCGGCGGGGGTGGGTCGGCCGAACCGCCGCCTCCCTCGAAGCGGTCGATGGGAAAGCTGGTGGGTGTGGGCGCCGCCTCGTTGGCCCTCGTCGCCGGGGTGATCTTCGCCGTCCACGCCGCCACGTCGCATTCAGGCACGGCGGCTGCGACCAATGGCGGGACGAACGGCAACCGCAACGGCCCCGGCGGTCGGGGCGCGACCTCGGGAACACTGGCAAGCGTCCACGGCTCGGTGCTCACGGTGACCACCACGAGCGGGAAGAAGGTGACGGTCAACACGTCGGGGTCCACGCGGGTCACGAGATCGGCTGCCGGAACGATGGCCGACGTGAAGGTGGGCGACCGTGTCACCGTTCGGGGCACTTCGTCGGCCACCAACGCCGTCGCCGCCGAGCAGATCGGCGACACCGGCCCGGCCTCGCAGGCGCCCGCCGGT
>JALZAH010000098.1 GCA_030948425.1 Actinomycetota bacterium | reverse complement strand
GCCGGCCGGTCAGGCGCCCACGACGACCGGGTCTTCGCCTTCGACAACCCGGGTGGGGCCGTGAGCGCCGTGACCATCCTCGGCGGCCCACGCCCTCCCGCCCGTCGATGTGAACCCTCGAGGCTCTGACGCCCATGTCCAGCACCAACTCACCGCCGGTCTTCTCCGAGCGCTACGAGCTCGTCCGCCACATCGCCCGGGGCGGCATGGCCCAGGTCTACCTGGCCCGGGACCTCCTCCTCGATCGTGAGGTGGCACTCAAGGTCCTCTTCCCCGAGCTGTCCGTCGACCAGTCGTTCGTGCGGCGCTTCCGCCGCGAGGCGCAGGCCGCGGCCAGCCTGGCCCATCCCCACATCGTCTCCATCTACGACTGGGGTCAAGGAGAGTCGACGTATTGCATCGTCATGGAGTACGTCGACGGCCAGACCCTGTCGACCATGGCTCGCGAGGCCCCCCTCGACCCCCGTCAGGCGGCGAGCATCGGCGCGGATGTGGCAGCCGCCCTCGACTTTGCCCACGGCCGCGGGGTCATTCACCGCGACGTCAAGCCCGGCAACGTGCTGATCGACCACTCCGGCCAGGTCAAGGTCGCCGACTTCGGCATCGCCCGGGCGGTCGGCGCCAAGGAAGGCCTGACTCAGACGGGGGCGGTCATGGGAACCGCCACCTATTTCTCCCCCGAGCAGGCTCAGGGTTATCCCGTCGACGCCCGCAGCGACGTCTACTCACTCGGCGTGGTCCTCTACGAGGTTGTCGCCGGCCGGGCCCCCTTCACCGGCGAGAACCCGGTCTCCATTGCCTACAAGCACGTCCGCGAGACGCCCGTGCCCCTGCGCGACATCAACCCGGCCATCGATGCGGACTACGAGGCGGTGGTGGCCCAGGCCATGGCCAAGAACCCCGAGGACCGCTACCAGAGCGCCGGGCAACTTCAGGCCGACCTCGAGCGGTTCGTAGCCGGCCAGCCCGTCTCCGCCGCTGTCCCCACCACGGTGGTGGCCCCCTTGGCGGCCGCCACCACGGCCCTGCCCCGCACGGTCGTCGCCGAGGACGAGATCATCGACGAACCGCTCGAGGAGCGCTCCCACACGGGTCGTTACGTGGCCCTGCTCATCGCCCTGCTTGTCGTCCTCGGCGTGCTGGTGTTCTTTCTGGGCCGTTCCCTCGGCTGGTGGGATTCGGTGCCGACCAGGGTGGTGCCCACCAACGTGGTCGGCATGCCCCAGGCGGCGGCGACCTCCGAGCTGAACCGGGCCGGGTTCCACAAGGTGAACCCGACCGATGCCCCTAGCTCCCAGGTGTCCCAAGGCGACGTCATCACCACCAAACCGGCGCCCGGCTCCAGGGCCAAGACCGACACCGCCATCGGCTTGGTGGTGAGCTCGGGCCCCACGCCGATCAAGATCCCCGATGTGACCGGCAAGTCCCAGGACGACGCCACCCGGATCCTCCAGGCGGCCGGCTTCAAGGTCAACCCGACGACCCAGCCATCGGACTCGGTGGCCTCGGGGACGGTGATCACCACCATGCCCGCCCCCGACCAGACCCAGGGCCAGGGTACGGCGGTGACCCTGGTGGTCTCCAGCGGCAAGGCGCAGGTTCTCATCCCCTCCGTCGAGGGGGAAAGCCCGTCGGTTGCCGGCAACAAGCTCGGCAACCTGGGCCTGGTGGTGACGCCTGCCTCCGAGGCGTCGGGCTCGGTCGCCGCCGGGGAGGTGACCAGGACCAGCCCCCAGTCCGGCACCAGTGTCCAGATCGGCTCCACGGTCACCATCTACGTGTCCACCGGCCCGTCGACGGTCTCGGTTCCCAACCTGGCCGGCGACACCCAGACCCAGGCGGCGGCCGCCCTGCAGAGCGCCGGGCTGCGGGGAAACTTCGCCACCGGCGCGACATCCTCGGCCAGCCAGCAGGGGGTGGTCATCAGCCAGAGCCCGAGCTCGGGGACGAACGCATCCATCGGGTCGACGGTCACGGCGACCATCGGTCAGTACAGCGCACCCTCCACGACGACCAGTCCCACGCCGCCCAGCACCACACCGTCGTCGACGACCACGTTGCCGCCGACCGCCACCTCGACGACGCTTCCGGGCTGAGCCGGTCCTGCTCAAGGCGAGCCAGCCCCGCTCCGATCCTGCGTGGACCGGTCCTGCTCGAGGCGAGGTCAGCGGTTCAGGCGGGGAGGCGCTGGCGAGCGGCGGCCGGTCCGGCGGCGGCCAACGCCCCGGTCTGGCCGCACGACTCCAACCAGTTGGCCACCAGTTGGTGACCACCTTCGGAGAGGATCGATTCGGGGTGGAACTGCACCCCCTCCACAGCCAGGCGGCGGTGGCGGATGCCCATGACGGTCCCGTCCGTGGCCCACGCCGTCACCTCCAGGTCGGCAGCGCCGACCAGGTAGGCAGGCCCCCCGCGGGCATGGTGGCCCGGGCCTTCGACGGCCAACGAGTGGTAGCGGGTGGCCACCAGGGGGTCAGGGAGGGCGGCAAAGACCCCCCGGCCGTCGTGGGCGATCTGCGAGGTCTTGCCGTGCATGACCGGGACCCGCACGACCTTGGCTCCGTAGGCCACGGCGATGCACTGATGACCCAGGCACACCCCCAGGACCGGGATCCGCCCGGCCACGGCGCCGAGCAGGGCCAGTGCCGTGGTGGCCTCCTCGGGACGGCCCGGGCCCGGAGAGATGAGCAGGCCGTCGGGGGCCAGATCGCCGAGGCCGGCCGGGTCGATGTCGGCAGGCCGGCGCACGATCGGCTCCGCCCCCAGCTCCCCCAGGTACTGCACCAGGTTGTAGACGAACGAGTCGTAGTTGTCGATGACGAGGACCCGGGCCACCGCCGGGAGCCTATTCGAGGTCGACGACATCGTGGCCCGCCTGCCGGCTGGCCCAGGGTCTCATCGCCTAGTCTCGAGGCGATGGCCCGCCGCACCAAAGACGCACCGGGACGGGCGACGCCGAAGGGGACCCGCCCGAATCGTCCCAACAAGGCACCAGCCCGAGCCCGTGCGCCCGGTGCGTCGGGTGCCGGTACCACCAAGTATGCCCGTGAGGCCACCGGGCGCTACACCCCGCCGACGTCTCAGGAAGAGCATCGGCCGTCTCCGTGGTGGGTGCCGACCATCATGTTGGCCTTCTTCGGTTTGGGCATCCTTTCGATCATCCTCAACTACCTGGGCGTCGTACCCTCGTCGCCGTCCAACGTGTATCTCCTGGTGGGCCTGGGTCTGATCGTGGCCGGCTTCGTCGTCTCCACCAGGTGGCACTGAGCGGCTCGGGGCCTCAGGCCAGGGTGCGGCGCCGTTGGGGCTCCATGGACGGAACGTGGCCGGCAGGTGGAGTTACAGTGATGTCATCTTCCTCCCCAGGCTTGTCCACAGCCTGGGGATGAGCGCCGACCGAGTATCCGGTGCCGGACGGCGAGGGTGCTCAGCTCAGCCGCTCGATGATGGTGGCATTGGCCATGCCACCACCTTCGCACATGGTCTGCAGGCCGTAGCGGCCTCCGGTCCGCTCCAACTCGTTGACCAGGGTGGCCATGAGCTTGGTCCCCGAGCAGCCAAGAGGGTGACCCAGGGCGATGGCCCCGCCGTTGACGTTGACCTTGTCCATGTCCGGGTGGTGCTCCTTCTCCCAGGCCAGGACCACGGAGGCGAAGGCCTCGTTGATCTCGGTGAGGTCGATGTCGTCCATGGTCAGCTTGGCCTTCTCCAAGACTTTGGTGGTGGCCGGGATGGGCCCGGTCAACATGGTCACGGGATCCACGCCGGCCAACGCGAAGGCATGGAACTGGGCCCGGGGGGTGAGGCCCAGGGCGGCGGCCCGCTCCTCGCTCATGATCAGCACGGCGGAGGCACCGTCGGTGATCTGCGACGAGTTGCCGGCCGTCACCTTGCCGTCGGCCTTGAAGGCCGGCTTCAGGTTGGCCAGGGTCTCGGGGGTGGTTCCCGGGCGGATGCCCTCGTCGGCGCTCACCAGTCCGTCGGAGGCAATGAGGTTGCCCGTCTCCTTGTCCTTGGTGATTCCCTTGACGGGGAGGATCTCGCGCTCGAAGCGGCCTTCGGCGGTGGCCCGCTGGGCGCGCTCCTGGCTCCGGGCGCCGAAACGGTCCAGATCCTCCCGAGACAGGCCCCACTGGTCGGCGATCATCTCCGCGGAGATGCCCTGGGGAACCAGGCCCCCGACCGGCTGGTAGCGCAACCCGACCTGGGGCCCGAAGGGGTACCCCAGTCCGCTGCCGATGCTGGCCCCCATGGGAACCAGGCTCATGACCTCGACGCCGGCGGCGATGACCACGTCATAGGCCCCGGCGGCCACGCCCTGAGCGGCGAAGTGCACGGACTGCTGGGACGACCCGCACTGGCGGTCGATGGTGGTGCCGGGCACGGACTCGGGGAATCCGGCGGCCAGAGCGGCGTTGCGCCCGATGTTGATCCCTTGGGCCCCGACCTGCATCACGCAGCCCATGATCACGTCCTCGACCTCCGCGGGATCGAGGTCGTTGCGCTCGACGAGCGCCCTCAGGGTCTCGGCGGCCAGGTCAACCGGGTGCCAACCGGACAGCTTCCCGTTGCGCTTTCCGCCCGGGGTCCGAACAGCGTCGACGATGACGGCATTGATCATGTGTTGCTCCTTGTGGGTGTCGACAAGATGATACGCCGGTCTCACTCGCTGGGAGGACGGCCGGGCATCCCGATCATGGTTGCCGCCTGAGGTCCGACGGGCAAGGTGGCGGCCCGGAGCCGGGACCGGCACCGTCAATCGAGGACCGATCTGGGCGATCTGTCCAGGTTGCTCTGAGCGGCGTCGCTCAGCGGTTGGGCTGGGGGGTGAGACGCAGGTAGGGGCGCAACTCGTTCCAACCCTTGGGGAACTTGTCCTTGGCGGCATCATTGGAGATGGCCGGGGCGATGATGACGTCGCCACCCTCCTGCCAGTCGGCCGGGGTGGACACCTGGTAGTTGGCCGTCAGCTGAAGCGAATCCAGGACCCTGATGATCTCGGCGAAGTTGCGACCGGTGCTCTGCGGGTAGGTGATCATGAGCTTGATCTTCTTGTCCGGGCCGATGATGAACACCGAGCGGACGGTGACGCTGTCGCCGGCATTGGGATGGATCATCCCGTACAGGTCGGCGACCTTGCGGTCGGCGTCGGCGATGATGGGAAAGTTGACCGTCGTGTCCTGGGTCTCGTTGATGTCGGGGATCCAGCCCTTGTGGGATTCGACGCTGTCCACGCTGATGGCGATCACCTTGGCATGGCGCGTGGCAAACTCGTCCTTCAGTCGGGCCACGGCGCCCAGCTCGGTGGTGCACACCGGCGTGAAGTCCTTGGGATGGGAGAACAGGACCCCCCATCCGTCGCCAAGCCACTCATGCAGCGAGATCGTGCCTTCGGATGTCTCAGCAGTGAAATCGGGGGCTTCATCGCCCAGTTGTAGAGCCACGGGTTCTCCTTCGGTTCGTTCGGTCACGTTATCCGGTGATCAACCCAATAGGCGACTGGATCACTCAGGATTTGGACCGGCGGGGGCGCCGACCAGAAGCGAGGAGAGACCTCCCTAGCTGGTCAGGAGGACGACCTGCACCGAGTTGAACAAGCCGTGGGCGATCATGCCGGGACCGAGGCGCCTGGTGGCTCTGGCCGTGTAGCCGAGCACGACGCCCAGCGACCCGACGATAAGGATGACCGACACGTTCCCCAGGCCGGCGCTCGGTTGGTAGTGGGCCAAACCGAAGAAGGTCGCCTGGATCCACACGGCGGCGTGGGAGCCCAGGCGGCTGGCCAGCGTCGTCCTCAGGACACCTCGGAAGAACAGTTCCTCGAACACCGGCGCGCCCACGGCGACGATGACCGTGATGACGACAAAACCCACACCGTTGTGCTTCTGGCCGCTGATGATCTGCGTGTTGCTCCCGGCGAAGCGACTGGCGGAGAATGCGGCGTCGACCAGATTGGTGAGGACCAGGCCAACGCCCAGAGCGCCGATGCCCGGCCATAGGTCACGCCAGGCGATGACCAGGCCGAAGTCCCTCCGCAGAGAGCCGGTCCCGTAGCGCCAGGACACGAAGAGGCCAGCGCCCGCCATACCCGACCACAGACCAACCTCCCCGGCGAGT
>JALZAH010000217.1 GCA_030948425.1 Actinomycetota bacterium | reverse complement strand
ACCTTCGTGGCCTACACGCCCGGTGACACGTCCACCATGGCGACCGAGACGGTTGAGGTGGTCTGGCCCACCGCATCGGGGAGCGGGGTGCGTCGCCGGCGGGTCCCGGCCGTCCCGCTGTCGGTGGCCGACACCGTCGTTGCCCTTGTCAGCATGGACGCCAGCGAGTGGACGGCGACCAGCGTCGCCGCCTGGGCGGCCATCGTGCGCGCCGGGCTCACCCTGGTGGCCCGGGGCAGGCTGTGGCCGTCGGTCAGCCCCAACGGATGGGATGCCTGGGCCGCCGGCCCTCTGGCCCCCGCCGACCGCCGCCTGGTCGACCAGCTGGCTGCCGCCCTGCCGGCCAGTGCCTTCGCCATCCCCCTGGCCGGGAGCTCCCCGCTGCGCCTGGCGTCTCCGGCGGTGCTGATCAGGCGGGCGTGGGATGCCGTCGCCGACACCCTCCCCCGCAGCGCAGCCGCCGGCGGGGGCCGCTTCGCCGCCGGGCCCGCCCAGGATGCCAGCGACCTGCGCCCCTGGCTGGAGGAGGCCACCAGCGGCCTCGACGGCTACGGTGGCGCCGACGTCGCCCTGCGCATCGAGCTTTGCGGCATTGATGGCGGTGGAACCGTGCCCGACGTTGCGGACGAGCCTTCCCCCGCCCAAGCCGTGCTACAGCTCACCAGTCGGGCCGATCCCAGCCTGGTGGTCGACGCCGGGGACCTGTTCACCTCGCCAGCGACCATCCTGGCCCGTTTCGGCGCCGAAGTCGAAACAGACCTGCTGCGGTCGTTGCGTCGGGGAGCGAGGGCCTGGCCCCCGCTCGACATGCTGCTGCGCCAACAGGCGCCGACGGTCATGACCCTCGACGAGGAGCTGTTCGCCGACCTGCTGACCGACGCCGCAAGCGTCCTCGCCGATACAGGCATCGAGGTCCTGTGGCCGTCGGGGATCCTCGCTGACGGGGTCCGACTGCACGCCACGCTGAGCTCCAACCCGGGTGTGGTTGCCGAGTCGGGCTTCGGTTTGGAGACCATGGTGTCGTTCCGCTGGAGGGCCACCCTCGACGGCGAGGCTCTCTCCGAGAGCGAGATCGATCAGCTGGCAGAGGCCAAACGAGGGGTCGTCCGTCTTCGGGGCCGTTGGGTCAGGGCCGACCCCGAGCTGCTGGCCCGGCTCCGGAGCCGCCGCGCCCGGACCCTGAGCGGCATCGAGGCCCTCGGGACCCTCCTGGCCGGAACGGTCGAGGTCGACGGTGAGGCGGTGTCGGTGGAGGCCGAAGGGGCCCTGGTTGACCTTGCCGAACGGCTGAGGGTGGTGGCGGGCGCCCCCGACGACATGGTCCCTCGCCCACCGGGGCTGGCCGAGTGGGTCGAGCTGCGCCCCTACCAGGAGCGTGGCGTGGCCTGGGCGCACGCCATGTGCGGCTTGGGACTGGGCGGCGTGTTGGCTGACGACATGGGGCTGGGCAAGACGCTGCAGGTCATCGTCGTCCATCTGCAGCGGGCCGCGGCAGGCGTCGGCCCGACACTCGTGGTGTGCCCGACCTCCCTGGTCGGGAACTGGGAGCGCGAGGTGCGCCGCTTTGCGCCGGGGACTGCGGTCCGACGCTTCCACGGTCCGGACCGCAGCCTCGACGAGCTGGCCGGCGACGAGATCGTGGTGACCAGCTACGGCGTGGTCCGACGCGACACCGCCCGCCTGTCGGACGCCGGTTTCGCCTTGGTGGTGGCCGACGAGGCCCAGCACGCCAAGAACCCGGCGACGTCCACCGCCCGGGCCCTGCGCGCCATCACCGCCCCGGCTCGCCTGGCATTGACCGGAACACCGGTGGAGAACCGTCTGAGCGATCTGTGGGCCATCGTGGACTGGACCACCCCGGGCCTCCTTGGGTCCCTCAAGCGCTTCACCGAGACGATCGCCACCCCCATCGAGCGCCACCGGGACATTGCCGCCACCGAGCGGCTGGCCGGCATGGTGAGGCCGTTCCTTCTGCGCCGCCGCAAGACCGACCCCGCCATCGCCCCCGACCTGCCGGCCCGGACCACCTCCGACGTGGCCGTTCCTCTCACCGAGGAGCAGGTCAGCCTGTACGAGGCCGAGGTGCGTGAAGCCCTCGAGGTCATCGCCTCCGAGGAGGGCATCGCCCGCCAGGCCCTCGTTCTGCGGCTCATGACCGTGCTCAAACAGATCTGCAACCACCCGGCCCAGTACCTGCACCAGCCCGGCCCTCTTCCCGGACGCTCTGGGAAGCTTGCCGCCCTCGAAGAGCTGATCTCGGTGATCGTCGCCGAGGGGGAGTCGGTGCTGGTCTTCAGCCAGTTCGTGGAGTGCCTGTCGCTCATCGAGACTCGCCTCGGCCACCTCGGCGTGGGTTCGCTGTTCCTCCACGGGCAGGTCAGCGCCAAGCGACGTACGGGGATCGTCGACGCCTTCCAGGCCGGGGCGGCCCCGGTGCTGCTGTGCTCGCTCAAGGCCGGCGGTGTGGGGCTCAACCTGACCCGGGCCACCCACGTCATCCACTACGACCGGTGGTGGAACCCGGCGGCGGAGGACCAGGCCACCGATCGGGCCCACCGCATCGGTCAGGACCGACCGGTCCAGGTCCACCGCCTCTTGGCCGAGGGCACCCTGGAGGACCGCATCGCTGCTCTCATCGAACGCAAGCGATCCCTGGCCGAGGCCGTGGTCGGGGGCGGAGAGCGATGGATCGGCCAGCTGAGCGATGCCGAGCTGGCCGAGCTGGTCACCTTGGGGAGCCAACGTTGACGGGGCGGAGACGGTCCTTCGGGACATCATGGTGGGGCCGGGCGTGGGTGGATGCCCTCGAGGGCCGGGCTCGCCTCGACCCCAACCGCCTGCCCCGGGGCCGCACCTACGCTCGCCAGGGCACGGTCGGCGAGTTGCGCCTGGCCGCCGGGGCGATCACCGCCGACGTGCAGGGATCGAGAGACTGGCCCTACCAGGTCCGCGTTCGCGTTCGGGTTTTCGACAACAACGAATGGGACCGGGTGCTCGACTCGCTCGCCGCCGAGATCGGCCACCTCGCCGCACTTCTCGATGGCGAACTACCTCCCCGGGTGGCCGCCGACGTCCGGACGGCGGGGCTCGACCTGCTTCCCGGGCCCGGTGAGCTGCAGCCTCGTTGCTCGTGCCCGGACTGGGCCGACCCGTGCAAGCATGCCGCCGCCGTCTGCTATCTGGTGGCCGATGCCCTCGATGAGGACCCGTTCGGCCTGCTGGCCTTGCGGGGCCGGGACCGCAAGGAGGTGCTCGCCGGCCTGCGGGCCCGGCGTCGGCCGGCGATGGCGACGGCCACGGCGCCCGACGAGG
>JALZAH010000169.1 GCA_030948425.1 Actinomycetota bacterium | reverse complement strand
CGCATACAGCGCAGCGTGAACCGCTTGCTCTATGGCCAGCGTGACGAACCCTCCGCCGTCATGTCAACGGTGGCGGCCCAGTTGGGCGCCGCGGGGTCCACCGAGCAGCTCCTCTCGGGCTGGTCACCGTCACCGCGGCGGCGCTGCGGGTGCCCTATGTCGGAGTTGAGCTGATCGGCCCGGGTGGCACCCACGTCATCGCCCAAGGGACGCCCGGGCAGGACCCCACCCGTTTCCCCCTGGTCCACCAGGGTCGCATGATCGGCGCACTCGTCGTCGGTCGCCGGCCCGGCGAGCGTGACATCACCGACAGGGAGCGGGCGCTGCTCAACGACCTGGCCACGCAGGCCTCGGTGGCCGCCGCCAATGTCAGCCTGACCGAGGATCTCCGGCGCTCCCGCGAGCGCATCGTGGCGGCCCGGGAGGAGGAGCGCAGTCGGCTGCGCAACGACCTTCACGACGGCCTCGGTCCGCAGCTGACGGGCGTGGCTCTGGGCCTCGACCTGGTCATCGAGACCGCCGAGGAAGCTGCGCCGGAGGCGGCGGCAGCGGCGGAGCGGCTGCGCAGCGAGCTCGAAGACGCCATCGCCGACATCCGCCGGCTGGTGCAGGGTCTGCGGCCACCCCGCCTCGACGAGGTCGGCCTGTGCGGCGCCCTGCGGGAGATGGTGGCGCGAGCGGAACGGAGCGGTCTCATCGTGGACGCCCAGCTGCCCGATGACTGCCCAGCGCTTCCTGCGGCCATCGAGGTGGCGGCCTTTCGCATCGCCGCCGAGGCGATCACCAATGTCGTACGCCACGCCGGCGCCCGATCATGCGTGGTGGCACTGCACGTGGCGTCGGCGCTGCACCTCAGCGTGACCGACGACGGGCGGGGACTGAACGGAGCCCTGGGCGGGGTCGGAACCACCTCGATGCGCGAACGAGCCGAGGAGCTAGGGGGATCGTGCACGGTGGGACCGGGCGAGACTGGGGGCTGCCGGGTGGAGGCACACATCCCGGTGATCCAACCGTGACCGAGACTCCGATCCGCGTCCTCGTCGTCGACGACCATGAGCTGGTACGCGCCGGTCTGCGGGGCGTGTTGGATGCCGACCCGTTCATCGACGTCGTCGCCGAGGCGTCCGACGGGGTGCAGGCCGTGGCCGCGGTTGAGATACACCGCCCTGATGTCGTGGTCATGGACCTGCAGATGCCGGGCATGGGTGGGATCGAGGCCACTCGCCGCATCCTCGCCTCCCAGCCGGCAACGGCGGTGCTGGCGCTGACGATGTACGACGACGACGACTCGGTGTTCGCCGCCCTGCGGGCCGGAGCGAGGGGGTACCTGCTCAAAGGCGCCCGTCGTGACGAGTTGCGGGTGGCGGTCATGGGCGTCGCCGGCGGACAGTCCGTGTTCGGGCCGGGCGTCGCCGCCCGTGTCCTCGACCGGATGACCGGTCGGTCTGCGCCCGACGATTGCCTCCCCGAACTGACCCCGCGGGAGCACGAGGTCCTGACCCACCTGGTAGACGGGTGCAAACCGGCGACGATCGCTCATCGGATGGGGATCGCCGACAAGACGGTGCGCAACAACATCTCGAGCGTGCTGACCAAGCTTCACGTCGCCGACCGAGCTGCGGCCATCGATCAGGCTCGTCGCGCCGGCATCGGCCAACACCGCCCCTGTGACGCCCGATACGTGGTCTTGGTGGAGATGGACGCTCCGGCGAGGGTGGCTCGGGAGCTCGGCGACGCCTATGGCGCGACTCTGGCCGAGTACGACCGGATCGTCGTGGCGGCGATGAGGGAGCGGGGCGGGGTCTGCTTCGGCCGGGCCGGCGCCGCCCAATTCGCTTGGTTCCGGGACTCGTTGGTCGCCGTCAGGTCCTGCGCCGATGTCCATCGCCGGCTCGTCGGCCACGCATTTCCGACCGGGGTGGAGATCGCCGCCCGCATCGGCGTTCATTTCGGACCGGTGACAGAACAAGATGAGGAGCTCGTCGGCCTTACCGTCCACGAGACAGAACGTGTCGCCGCCATCGCCATGAAGGGTCAGGTCGTTGTCTCCGAAACGGCGATGCCCAGTGCCGGCGGGTCAGCCTCGCAGTTCGTTGATCTCGGAGAACAGGACCTGGGCGATGTGGATCGTCCCCTGCGGCTCTTCCTCCTCGATCATCTGGGGTGAACCGTCCAAACGGCGTGCCAGCGCCCGCACATCTGCCTCCGGAAAAGGGGATTCGAAAGATGGCCCTTGATTCGTCACTTCGCCAGTGCCGCGCAGACGGCCAGGGAGAAGATGCTCCGGAGGAAGGTGAAGGCGGCCCGGTCGTCCTTCGGCGTGATCTGGGCGTTGATCGACACCGTCGTGGACCGCGTGCCGTCGGCGTTGGCGGCGACGAACTGGGTGTAGCCGGCGGTGTTGCCGGTATGGCCGTAGACCGTGCCACACGTCGTCTGGTACCGGAAGATCCCGAGTCCTGCGGCGTTCTGCCCCGGACCGGGAGGCTCGGACTGCCCTCCGGTCACGAAACGGAGTTGCTCGGCTCTCGTGGCCGCGTCGGTGGTGGCCCCGGCGACATAGCCGCGGACGAAACGGTCGGCGTCACGGGGGGTGGAGACGACGCCACCGGAAGCCCAGCTCCAGCCGGCGGCGAAGAGCTCGCTCACGTCCTTCAGTGGCGCGACCTCGTACCCGTGGATGTAGGGAGTGGGCATTTCCGGCCCCCTGGGCAGGCTCGTCCGGGTGAGACCGAGAGGGTTGTACACCCGCTCTCGGAGCACCTGCTCGTAGGGCTGGCCGGTCGCCGCCTCGATCATCAACCCGACGACGATGTTGTCGGAGTTCGAGTACTGGTACCGGGACCCCGGGCGAAACTCGAGTGGCTCGTCGGCGACATACGAAAGGAGCTCGATCGGAGGCGGCGCCACGAGCAGGGAGGCGAACAACGCCTCCCGAAAGGCGCTGGATTGGCTGAAGTCGGGTAATCCACTGGTGTGGTTGAGGGCTTGGCGGAGCGTCACCTTGGACCACGCCGTCGGTAAGGCCGGCAGGCGGTCGCCGATGGTGGAGTCGAGCGACAACTTGCCGTCGGCGACCACGGCCAGCGCAGCCGCTCCGCTGAAGGCCTTGGCCACGCTGGCCAGACGCATGTGGTCGTCGAGCTGCGGACGGGCGCCCGTCACCACGTCGGCCACACCGGCGGTGTGAAAGCGGACCTCGTCCCCCCTGTGCACGACGACGGCGATGCCGGGAGGGCCGTTGCGGAAGGCCACGAAGCGTCGGAGGGCCCGGTCGAGCACCGTGTCCGCCGGCGACGGGCGCAGCCCGGT
>JALZAH010000102.1 GCA_030948425.1 Actinomycetota bacterium | reverse complement strand
GTCAGTCGGTGACGGCCTGAGCCCCGGCGGCCGGGTCGGGTGACGGGTACGATCCGGGGCGTGGGGAACCCCATTGACTTCCCCAACGGCGGGCGGGCCGTGGCTGTCGAGGCGGGCGCCGACGCCTCTCCCGGCGACCTTCTCGTTGAGCTCGGGATCCAGGCACCGGGGGCTGTCGTCGTGGTCGTCGGCGCCGCTGACAGCCTCGAGCCCAGCGTCGTGCCCTGGCTCACCCAACAGTTCTCGCGTGGTCTGGCCGTGGCGGCCACCAGGACCGACGCCCTGCTGATCGACGGGGGGACGGCGTCCGGCGCCATGGCCGTGCTCGGCGAGGCCGTCGCCGATCGCCTGCCCCGTCCCGACCTTCTCGGCGTCGCTCCTCGGTCGAAGGTGACCTACCCCGGGGCCGCAACCGCCGACGGTGAGCGGGTGGCGCTCGAGCCCAACCACACCCATTTCGTGCTGGCCGACGTCGGCGAGTGGGGCCAGGAGACCGAGCTCCTCTTCCATTTGGCCGACACCCTCTCCGACGAGGTCCCCGTGGCCGTCGTGCTCGTGGGCGGCGGCCCGGTCGCCCGCGACGAGGTGCTCCACGCGGTGCGGCGCAACTGGCCGCTCCTGATCGTCACCGGCACCGGCGGCGTGGCCGACAGCGTGGCCGGGGCCGTCGCCCGGCGCCAGGCGGGCGACAAGGGGGCCATCGAGGACCCGGTCATGGCCGAGATCGTCGCCTACCCGAACATCGACACGGTGGCTCTCAGAACCGACCCGAACGAACTGGCCGGGTTGCTCCTGCGCCATCTCCGGCCGGACGAACCCCTGAGGCTGGCCTGGCAGGAGTTCGCCCTCCTCGATCACAACGCCTGTCGCGAGCAGACCGACTTCCGGCGCATGCAGTTGGTGATCCTCAGCCTGGCGGTCATGGGAACGCTGCTGGCGGTCACCCAGGGCACCATCGAAGCCGATGGCGTGCTCCGCAACCACTGGGTGCGCGACGCCCTGCACTACGCCATCATCCTGGTTCCCATCACCCTGGCGGCGCTGCTGACGGCGGTCGCCCGCTTCGGGTCGGGCAACAAGTGGCTCGTGTTGCGGGGCAGTGCCGAGGCCGTCAAGCGGGAGATCTTCCGCTACCGGGCCCGGGTGGTCGTCTACAGCGACGCCGGCGACTCCAAGACACCACGCCAAGTCAGGCTCTCCGAGCGGATCGGGACGATCGCCGGCGGGGTCATGAAGACCGACGTCAACCGGGCCGGCCTTCGTCGCTATCTCGGCTCCCTCCCCCCCAAGAGCTCGGTGGCCGAAGGTGACGACGGCTTCAGCGTGCTCACGCCTGACCAGTACCTCAAGGTGCGACTGCTGCATCAGGCCGAGTGGTACCAGTGCAAGGTCGTCAAGGTAGAGCACAAGCATCGGCTGTTGCGGTGGGCGGTGATCGCCTTCGGCGCCCTGGGGACGCTCCTGGCGGCGATCGGGTTCGAATTGTGGATCGCCGTCACCACGGCGGTGATCGGCGCCGTCACCACTTACCTCGAGTACAACCAGGTGGAGAACACCCTGCTGCACTACAACCAGGCGGCGTCCGACCTCGAGACCATTCGGCGCTGGTGGGTCTCGCTGCCCGCCAACGCCAAGCTGAAACAGGCCAACGTCGACAAGCTGGTCGACCAGGCCGAGGGGATCATGCAGACCGAGTCGACAGGATGGCTCCAGGAGATGCAGGACGCCATGGCCGATCTCCGCCGCCAGCAGGAACGCGCCGACGCCAAGGAGGCCCAGGGCGAGCGGCCCGAGCCCGACCGCAAGCCGGCGCGCCGACCGGGGCACCAACCTTCGGTCGCTCCCGGGCGCGGGCGGAACCCCTCGACCACGGGCTCGTCAGCCTCGTCCTCGTCAGCTGCGGCCGCGGCTGCGGCTGCGGCTGCGGCCGCGGAGCCGGACGCAGCTCCGTCGGGATGACTCCGGCGGTGTCAGATCCTCGCCGGTGAGCGGCGACGGGAGCCGACCGACAAGCCGTTGACGGCAGTGATGACGGCGACGGTCTCGGCGACAATGGACACGACGCCGAGAGGCTCGAGCCAGTTCCCCACATCGTCGGCGAGTTGCGGGAAGGCCACCAGGCGGGTGGCGGCGTAGCCGAGAATCGCCAACCCGCAGGTCAAGACCGTGAGGCTGTAGACGACGGGACTGTCGCAGACGATCGCTGCGAGCCCCAGCAGGAGGCACGCCACCGTGAGCACGACGAACTCCTCGCCCATGTAGGGCGCCTCGTGCAAGTGCGGTCCGATCACCGGCAGGTGAGCGGCGGCCGTCAGCACCGTGGCCGCGGCGAGCGGCCATCTCCACCTGCTGCGCAGTGGTGTCCACAAGAAGTCGCCCCAGCTCAGGCTGTCGACGGCACCAACGCTCAGTTGCTCATCTCGGCGGCGTAGGCGTGGGCCAGATCGTTGCCAGGGACGAAGAAGATGTGCATCATCAGGTTCTGCCCACCGGACTTCTCGTGGTAGTGCCACCGGGTGATCGGGCCGCCCGGGTCCGGAGGGGCTTGGGGATACGCCTCGTTGGCGGTGTACATCACGCCCACCAGCGTCCAGCGACCCTGACCGGCGTAGCTGTACATCAACGTCTCGGGCGCTGACGGGTCAAGGATCTTGCCGTCGGCGTGATTGGCCTTGTTGCCCACGTGCAGCATCGGCATCATGCCGTCCGCCGTCTTCTGTCCGGCGTCGATGTCGGCCAGTTTGGCGGCCTCGTTGGGACGTTCCTTCTCGTTTCGGGCGAGGCTGGCGTCCACGTCGAAGCCGGCGGCCTTGGCCGTGGCCAGGTCGGTGTACGGGGCGGTGGCCGCCTCGGTCCGGACCAACAGGTCCTTCGCCGCAGCCTGTTCGTCAGCCGTGGCCGAGGCGGCGTCGGCCAGATTCGCCATGGTGGCCCGGTCGACGCCGTACTTGTGCGCCCACGCCTGACGGGCAGGGTCGACCTTGGCGCCGCCCGGTTGGGTGCCGGCATGCTTCTTACCGACCGCCTTTGTGGGGGCGGCCGTGGCGGCCGACGCACCCGCCGGGCCCGAGCTCGAGTTGTCACCGGTGACCGCCATCCCCACCCCGGCGCCGGCCCCGACGAGCACGAGTGAGGCCAACCCCACGGCGATGCCTCGTCCCCACCACCGGCGGGCGGGGCCCGGTGGTGTCGACAACGGCGAGGTCGGTCCGTGCACTGGCAGTTGATCGGTCATGACCCAAACCTGACCGGTGGCGATCAGTGGCCCATGAGCCCCTGATCAGGATTGTGTAAGCGACCCCGCCCTCAACCGGGCACCGGGGGCACCGGGAACCGGTTCTACCCAGTCTCAGGAGGTCGCTGTCCGGCTCAGCTCAGCCCGGATGGCGGCTTCCACCTCCTCCAGTCGTTCGGGGTCGGTGAGCTTGGCACCAGAGGCGTCCACCACGTAGAAGCCGTCGACGGCCTGGTGGCCCACGGTGCTGACGGTGGCGTGGCCGATGTCGAGCCCGAGCTCGCTCAGGACCGACGTGATGCGGTACAGGAGGCCGACGGCGTCGGGCGCCCGCACCTCGATCACCGTGGCTTGCGCAGACAGGTCGTTGTCGAACATCACGTCGGTCACCGCGGGCCGGGCGGCGGTGGGGCCGCGAGGTCGGTACGCATGAGCCTTCTCCTGGAGGCGGTCGCCCAACGGGAGCTCCCCGGCGAGTGTCCTACTCAGGTCGCGCTCGACGGCCGACCAGTCCGGCGGGCGGGAGAAGACCGGCTCCACGCGGAACGTGTCGACAACCATGCCGTCGCGTGCGGCCCCCAGGGTTGCCGTGACGACAGCCAGCCCGTTGAGGTTGAGCACCCCGGCGATGGCGCTGAGCAAGCCGGGCCGGTCCGGGGCGACCACCTGGAGACTGCGGTCCTCGCCGACCAGCAGCAGACGCCCGCCCGCTCGGTCGAGCAGGTGGGCCTGATCGGCGGAGTCGGTCGGGAGGCGATGGGGCTGGCCCTCGAGCCGGCGGCGCACCCGCTCCACCAGTTCGCCCAGCAGGGTGCGCCGCCACGGTGAGCTCGCGGCATCACCGGTGGCTTCGGCATCGGCTTCGCTGAGCGCGCTGAGAAGCTCGAGGGTGGTGATGTCGACGACCTGGTCGGCCACCGAGTCGATCGTCCCGGGATCGTCGAGGTCGCGCCGACCGGCGA
>JALZAH010000063.1 GCA_030948425.1 Actinomycetota bacterium | reverse complement strand
TCGCAGAGCCGTCGAACGCCGGCTGCGTACTCGGCGCCCGCCGGGTTGACCCCTCCCTCGCCCTGGACCATCTCGACCAGCACGGCAGCCGTCGAAGGGTCGATGACCCGCTCCAGGTCCTCGAGGTCGCACCATGCCACGTGGCGAAAGCCCTCGGGCATGGGCTGGAACGCCTCATGCTTGGTCGGTTGCCCGGTGGCGTGCAAGGTGGCCAGGGTCCGGCCGTGGAACGACCCGTAGGTGCTGACCACCCCGTAGCGACCGTGGCCGCCCCACTTCCGGGCCAGCTTGATGGCGCACTCGTTGGCCTCGGCCCCGCTGTTGGCAAAGAAGACTCGTCCGCCCCCACCGATCAGGCGATCGAGGGTGGCCGCCACCTCCGGGCCGGGAACAGTGCCATACAGGTTGGAGGTGTGCAGGAGGGTGCCGGCCTGCTGGCACAGAGCGGCGGCCACCTCTCGATGAGCGTGGCCGAGCGACGTCACCGCCAGGCCGGAGAGGAAGTCCAGGTACCGGCGGCCCTGATCGTCCCACAGGTACGAGCCTTCTCCCCGCACGAACGTCACCGCCGGAGCCGGATACGTGGGCATCAGGGCGTCGGCGGCACTCATCGACTCACCATTGTTCCGATTCCCTCCCGGGTGAAGATCTCGAGGAGCAGAGCGTGGGCCGCTCGGCCGTCGAGGATGTGGGCGTGTCCGACCCCGTGACGCACGGCATGCACGCAGGAGCGGACCTTGGGAATCATGCCCGCGCTGACCGTGCCGTCGACCAGCAGCGGCTCCAGGCCGTCGGCGTCGATCGACGAGATCAGCGTGGCGGAGTCCTTTCGATCCCTGCGCAGGCCGTCGATGTCGCTCAGATAGACCAGTTTGGAAGCACCCAGCGATTCGGCGATGGCCCCCGCCGCGGTGTCGGCGTTGATGTTGTAGGCCTGGCCGTCCGGGTCGGCCCCGATGGTGGCCACCACCGGGATGAGATCCTCGGCCAGGAGACGGCGGAGCAGTTCGGGGTTCACGTCGGCCACATCACCGACGAAGCCCAGCTGCGGATCCCGCGCCGACGCGGTGATGAGCCCGGCGTCCTCCCCTGACAGACCCACGGCGAGGGGGGCGTGGACGTTGATGGCCGAGACGACCTCCCGGTTGACCTTGCCGACCAGCACCATGCGGGCGATGTCGAGCGTTTCGGCATCGGTGACCCGCAAACCCTCCCGGAACTCCGGCACCTTGCCCAGCCGGGTCATGAGCTCGCCGATCTGGGGCCCGCCACCGTGGACCACCAAGGGGCGCATCCCAACCGAACGCATGAGCACGATGTCGCCGGCGAAGCTGTCCAGAGACGCCGTGCCGCTCGATGCCGTGCCGCTCGATGCCGTGCCGCTCGATGCCGCGCCGCTCGATGCCGTGCCGGGGAGCATGGCACTGCCGCCGTACTTGACGACGATGACCTGACCCCACAGACGACGGATGTAGGGCAGTGCCTCAGTGAGGATCTCGGCTTTGGCTCCAGCGTCGGCCAGGGCAGTCAAGGGTAGACGCCCACAGTCGCCAAGCCGGCGGTCTCGTCGAGGCCCAGGGCCAGGTTGGCGCACTGGAGAGCCTGACCGGCCGCTCCCTTGGTCAGGTTGTCGAGGGCGGCGAGCAGCATCACCCAGCCGGTTCGGGGGTCGTAGCGGGCGCTCAGGTGCACACTGTTGGAGCCGAGGGCCGCCTTGGTCGACGGAGACCTCTCGGAGACGACTACGAATGGCTCACCCTGGTAGGCGGCGGCCAGGATGGCGAGCGGGTCGACCGGGCGCCCGGCTTTGGGACGGGCATAGCAGGTGGCCAGGATGCCCCGGTTCATGGGCGCCAGATGGGGCGTGAAGAGAACCTGGGTGCCGGTGGCCTGCTCGATCTCGGGGGTGTGACGATGGTTCAGCAGCCCATAGGCGGTGAAGTTCTCGTCGACGGTGTTGAACTGCGTTGCCGCCTTCGCCGCCCGCCCAGCGCCCGACACGCCACTGGCGGCATCCACGATCACCCCGTGACGCTCGATGGCCCCAGCCGCCACCAGAGGAGCGATGGCCAGAGCGGCCGCCGTCACATAACACCCGGCGGCTGCCACCAGGTCGGCACCTTTGATCTGGTCCCGGTACAACTCGGGGATGCCGTGGACGGCGACCGACAGCAGCTCGGGGCAGCGGTGCTCCTCGCCGTACCAGACGGGGTAGGCCGCCGGGTCCCGCAGACGAAAGTCGGCGGCCAGGTCGATGATGACCTTCACCCTGCCCTGTAGTTCCGGGACGATGTCCTGCGAGGCGCCGTGGGGCAGAGCGAGAAAGATCACGTCGATCCCGTCGACCGATGCCGGATCCCAGCTCTGAAACACCAGATCCTGGTAGTGGGCTGCCAGGCTCGGGTACAGGTCAGCCACGGCGCGACCTGCCTGGGTATCCCCGGTGACCAGGGCGACGTCGATGACCGGATGCCCGGCCAGCAACCGGAGCAGTTCGCTGCCTGCGTAGCCCGATGCGCCGAGCACCGCGGCTCGCAGATGGTCTGACGACATGGCCCTCATCATACATGCTGCTGCATAGTCATGCGAAGCTCGACGGGCGATGGCGCAGTACGGTCGGATGGTGGCCGAGCGTCAGCACTTCACGGTCGGAGCGGAAAAGACCCGCGTCACCGGCGGTGGCGGCCTGGGCGCCCGGGGCCAGGCCCGCCGTGTCTCTCCCAACGACCACTTTCCCCAGCATGCCATCGATATGGACGGCTACACGCTCTGTGGGGCGCGGCGCTGGCCGCCGGGGGCCACCTTCCCGGACCTGGACTGGGAGGACTCAGCACCCCAGGCTCGTTGTCCGGCGTGCGCGATGGCGTACGAGACGTTGGAGCGCTGAGGGACCGACCAGGGTCGCCAACCAGGGCGGGTGACCGCCAGGCGACCGAGTGGCGGTAAGGTCGGGGGACCGCCGGCGGCATCGACGCTTGATGGCCTCCCTCTGCTCGTCAGGAAGATGCCACGATGCTCACCCCCGTCCAACGGACCGCAATCCTCGGATTTGCTGCCGAGTCGGACCCCGACCCGTCCTCGGTCACCAACGACGACATCTGGTACGGCTTCCTGTCATCGCTGTTCGGCGCCGGCAAGACGCTCAAAGATCTCAAGCTGAGCCCAGCTCAGCAGCCGGAGATCATGGCGTGCCTGCGCCGCGCCCCTTCGGTGGCGCCGCGCACGTTCAACCGAGGTAACGAGCAGTTCGTCAGGTCCACGCCGGCGTCAGGCCCCGCTCGGACTGAGAGGTCATAACCACAGCTGCTGGCCTTGTCCACAAGCCTGTGGGTAAAGAGCGAGGAGATCCCCAGGATGAGGGTCTGGAAGGACACAGGCCGAGGGGTCCACAATCGGGTTATGTCTTTCGAGGTGACGTTGATCAACGACAGCGTCGAGTGCGTCGATGGGGCCGACTCGTACGCCATGGAGGGTCCCCTGACAACCTTCTACGGGGCCGAGCGTCCTCGTCCGCTCGACTGCTGGAGCATCAAGGTGGCCAGTTATCGCACCGAGCGCATCGCCCGGATCCGCCGTCTGGGGCTGTGAGAAAGGGTCGATCTCAGGACTCGAGCAGCAGGTTCCGCAGGACCGGGCCGGCATCGGGCCGCCCCAGAAACGCCGCGTAACCCTCGAAGCTGCTGTGCTCGGCGCGCAAGCCGGCCAGGAACGCCACCATGGTCGCTGGCTCGGCGTGGATCATGGCCGCCGCCGACGCCTCGAGCTCGGCGGCCCGCTCCGGATGACGGCGACGCTGGTGGGCGACCATACGCTCCATGGCCTCGGTGCTCAGAGCGTAGTCGGCGACGATGTCGCCATCGGCCACCCCAAGAAGGCCGAGCACCAGGGCGGCAAGGATCCCCGTGCGATCCTTGCCGGCCATGCAGTGCATGACCACGGGGTAGGTGACCGGATCATTCAGGGCATCGAGCGCGTCGGTGATCGCCGGGGCGGCGCCGGCCAGGATGGACAGGTACTGGCCGGACACCCCTTCGCTGGTCGCCCAAGTTCCATTGAACTCGTCGGTCTCGGGGAGAACATCCATCATGGCCAGGTTGCGCAAGTCGAACCTCCGGCCCGGCCACGAGAGCTGACCATGTTCGTCGAGCTCTCCCCGGCTGCGCAGGTCAAGAACGGTTCGGATGTCGAGCTTCTCGAGACGGACGCGGTCGGCATCGGTCAGGTGGTGCAAACCGTCAGCCCGGAACAGGCGCCCCCAGCGAAGGGTCCGGCCGTCGATGCCTCGATAGCCACCCAGATCCCGAAAGTTGAAGCAACCCTCCATGGCGATGAGGCGCTCGGTTGGCGACGTCATCCTCGGAGCGCGCCATCGTGGGCCGCCGCCACCGCAGCGATCACCTCGGAGCGGAACCTGGCCACCTCGACGTCGGTCAGGGTCCGATCCGAGGCCCGGAAGCGGAGCCGGTAGGCCAGGCTGCGCCGACCAACGCCGGCCTGGGGGCCCCGGTAGATGTCGAACAGTCCGACTCGCTCGAGCAGCGGGCCGGCGCCGGAGGCCACCGTCGCTTCCACATGGTCCGCGGGAACCCAGTCGGCGACCACGAAGGCCAGGTCGATGTCGCTGGCCGGGAACCGGCTGATGGGTCGGGCCGTCGTCAGCCTGCAGGGCTGCACGGCCAAGCGCTCGACCTCGACACCCAGGTAGGCGACCCGGCCCCGCAGGCCGAAGGCGCCGACCACGTCGGGGTCGACCTCACCCACCGCGCCTATGACGGCGCCGTCGGCGCCGACCAGCCGGGCCCCCCGGGTGGGATGCAGCCCGGCGATGGCATCGGCGTGCACAGTCACGCCGAGCAGGCGCAGAGCGTCGGAGACCAGGGCCCACAACCGGGCAGCGTCGGTGGCGTCGACACTGGGACCGCTGATCACGGCGGCCAGCTCCTCGGTCT